>NZ_JBTSLF010000299.1:0-2797 GCF_054640775.1 Candidatus Aquicultor sp.
TGACGAGTTTTGCCGCGGGCAATAACTCGCTCGGGATGCCCACCGTGCGGTCACCCTCGATGAAGCAGTACGGCGGCCAATTGGGAACATCGGTCCCAAAATACGCATCAAAACCGCGCTCGGTAGGTCCAGCCGGAATTCGCTGCGAGAAAACCGCTTTCCAGGCCTCACGATGGGCGGGAGTGATCAACGTCGCAACGTCGCCTCCACCACCGGGCTGGCCCCCGAAATCCTGGAAGAAAGTCTGTTGATCGGCCGAGATGGGCCACTCGCGACCGAGATGCCATTTGCCAACACAGGCCGTCGCGTAACCACACTGCTTGGCCAGCGTCCCAATCGTTAGGCGATCAGCAGCGATCAGTGGTGCTCCCCACACATTGACAATGCCCGACTGCAGTCGCGTGCGCCAATGATAGCGACCGGTCAGCAGCGTATACCGCGAGGGAGAACAGACGCCGGAACTGGAATGGCCATCGGTGAATCGCATGCCACTGGCCGCCAGGCGATCCATGTTTGGCGTCGGAATGCGCCCATGCTGCGGGTTGTTGGCATGCACATCTCCGAAGCCCAAGTCATCGGCCAAGATCACGACGATGTTGGGCCTGAGTTGTTCGTGAGGCTCTGCACCAGGAACGGTCGAGCAGAGAGACAAAACGCCGATGATCGCTGCACACAGAAACGGGGCGAGGATGTGCGGGGATGATCCCCAATGAACACTGAGCCATTCCGGCGAACTTTGATGGGTATCGGCGTGCATGATGGACCTCCAGTGGACAAAGGCCTCCGAATTACTCGCTCGGGCGGGCCGATTGGGCAGGGCGAAGAAAAGGAAAACGATGACAAGTCCTCGCGCTCCAAAGGGGTGGGGCCACCCGGTTGCTAACGGGCTCGCTGTTGGATCCGGCGATATGCGTCTCGCGCTTGTTCGAACTCGGCGAATGCAGCGGGCGGCAAGATACCCCGCTGTGCCTGCATCGACAGTTCCAGCTGGTCAATCAGGTAGTCAATCTGGACTCGTGGAGGCCGGACCGGTTGGTTCGCGACCTCGAAATACCAAGAGCCGGTATGTGCGAATCGTTTGCGCCCGTCCGGTTGGGCGGACCAGGTGCGGAATGCGACCCAGCCAGATTCGGCGATGTCAATCGCACCTGCGCCCGTCCATCGAAAACTGCCATTGTTGGACTGTGACGTGCGGGGTGAAAACGACGCTCGCACCGTGCCATTGACGATTAACTCGACTCGTGTGATTGGATCGGGACTGACCACCTCCGCCGACCAGGGAATTGGCTTTCGGTTCTTAGTTTCCAGTGGAAAGACTGTACCGGCATGTTGCCCGCCGACCTGCGCGAAGAGCATCGGACCGGTTGTCACGAACGAGCGTCCCTGCTTGAGACCCGCCAGCCAAGTTGTCAGGCTGAATTCCTCACCGGTGTGCACATAAACCCGACTGTAACCCAACGGCACTGGATGCACGCCGGAAGCGGTGCCGGCTGTCGGACTGAGTCGGAATCCGCAGTTGAGCAATGCGTAGTACATTTCGAACCCATATTGCAGCCAACCCCACTCGGTCAAGACTCCGGAAGTCTCTTGTTCGATCTCCGCCCAAGGTGGCAAAGGCTGGCCAAGTTGATTGAAGCCGAAGTTAGTACGCCACACACTGTTGTTCGACAGTTCGTACAGATCGACATTGGCCACGGGGATCAACATCAACGACCAGGGCCAGTTGTGTTTATCGAGATCGAGAAGAGCATCTTCCGCTCGAGCTTGTTGGACGATCGGCCCAATCGGCGGCGCGGTCAGCGTGAACGGCGTCTTATGATTGAGAATAAACAGCGCACCGAGTGTGTGACGCTGCGGTCCAATATTGAAAATCTCGTATTCCGTGTTGCGCGGCAGGATCACATGACGATCCGAAACGCGAATCGGGTCGCAACCGCGATCGTCGCGCGGCCCAAACGGCGAGGGGCCTTGCGAGCGCAGTGTCGACGGCTGCAAATCAGGGATCTTGTCCGATGCGGTTGTCCAAAACGTCACCGGAAAAGCGACGTTCAAGTCCTCGGCCAACATCACATTCGGCAACTCCACAATGCGACGATGCACATGTGTTTCACCTGAATACCAACCTCGCTCACTCAAGTTGATCCAGCGGTTCAAATGAAATGTGCGTTCGATCTTCGCATTCGGATCGGTTGTCGTCGCGTCGTCTGCGGGTATGACAAGTTGTTGTCGCAGCGGCAGATATTCTTTTCCCCGTTCGATCTCGATCTCGTACTTGCCGGGTGACAACTCAACCTGGAATGGATGAGCAGAAACAGTTGTGTGTCGTTCGACCGAGTTGGGCATCGGTACCCACTGTTCCGTGTAGGGCCAGGCCGATCCTTGCTCGCTGGCCGATCGCACGAACAGCCACTGATCGTGTTGGTCCTTCAAATACACTCGTGCGGCGATCGGTTGCTGAGTATCGGCATCCAGGATCGTACCGACAAAGAGCGTTGCACGCGTTGATTCCTCTTCAGGCTCAATAAATGCCACGGTTGTCTGATGTGTGGTGGCGAAGAAGCTGAGCGACAAAATAATCGTCCGAACGGGAATCATCATCGAAACCTGCATAATACGAGTGCTGGGGGTGTGACGGGCACGGTTCAGGATGTTGGCAATCTCCTCTCGCGGGCAGACGAACGGCTGGCAACCATCGTGCCGTCATCGTCTCGTCGCTCATCGTGACGAGTCGACCCGCCTCGGGCAAGTCATGGCAATCTGTACAGGCTCCAGGCGTCAAGGGTTTTGGGACCGGACG
>NZ_JBTSLF010000300.1:0-895 GCF_054640775.1 Candidatus Aquicultor sp.
TAAGAACGAAAAAATTAACTATGGATAAATGAACTCAAGCCTGATAAAGTATCAACTTTCAGGTAAGGGGCTGAATAATAAACTGAATACATTGCAAAGAAACGGATCTATGCAAATTAGACGGGACAAGGTCCATATGGGAGGCTTGAGGAGGGTGGGAAAACGCTTATGAAGAAATGGGGATTCAGAGGATTAATCGTACTGGTGGTCTTGGCCGGGGGTATTTATCTGGCCGCCTATTTCATCCGTTCCCTCTCGCATGAAGAGGTGGAGGATGCCTATATAGCCGGAACTATCGTCCCCATCGCCTCGGAGGTCAAGGGGCGGGTGGTCAAAATAAATTTTAAGGATAACCAGTCGGTTGAAGCCGGAATGCCCTTGCTCGAAATTGCCCCTGATGATTTTTCCTCGGTATTTCAGGAAAGGAAAGAAAACATTTTCCGCTTGACCGCGGAAGAAAGCGAAATCAAAGCTTCTGTAGAAGAAAAAAAGAAAGCCCTCCAGCAGGCCCGGGCAAATTTGAATGCCGCTCTAGCCGAGGGAAATCTGGCTGACAAAGAATTGGAGCGGCATAAAAATTTATATAAAGAAGGGTTGGTTACCACGAGTCAATTCGAACATGCAGAGTCCCTCTTGAAGGTGGCCCAGGCACGCGAAGAAGCGGCAGTGGCCGCTTTGGCCGGAGTGGAGACGTCCATAAAAACCCTCGAGGCCCGTTCCAACACACAGAATTACAGGATCAGAGAGGCGGAAATAGCCAAGAGCAGGGCACAATTGGATCTGTCAAAAACAGTGGTTTCGGCCCCCATTTCGGGAATTATCGCTATGAAGAATATCGATGTGGGAAAATATGTTCAACCCGGTCAGAGCTTGTTTTCCATCGTTAAAGAAAATA
>NZ_JBTSLF010000300.1:914-2785 GCF_054640775.1 Candidatus Aquicultor sp.
GGAAACTCAAATCAAGAAAATGACGGTGGGCCAGCCGGTTGACATAAAAGTCGACGCCTATCCCGGCAAGGTGTTCAAAGGACATATCGACAGCCTGCAACCCGGCACGGGTTCGGTCTTCAGCCTGCTTCCTCCGGAGAATGCCACTGGTAATTTTATCAAAGTGGTACAACGTATCCCGGTGAAAATCGTTATTGATAATCCTTTTGACCCGGATCATCCCTTATGGCCCGGCATGTCCGTTGTTCCCGACGTAGATGTGAGCCGTCCAACCGGGTCCAAACTCTCCCCCAAATAGAGGTCCTGTGGACGAACAACACGAAGGTGCAGTTAACAAGTGGATGATCGCCATAACGGTGATGACCGGAACTATTATGGCGGCCATGGACTGCAGCATCGTTAATGTCGCCCTTCCCCACATAAGGGCCTCTGTCAGCGCCTCCGTCGAGGAGATATCGTGGGTGGCGACTGGTTATATTCTCTCCAGCGTCATCATCATGCCCATTGTGGCCATGCTCAGTTCCCGGTTAGGACGTAAGCGTTTCCTGAACATTTCCGTATTGCTTTTTACCATTTCCTCCATGCTTTGTGGACTGGCCTGGAATTTGAACTCCTTAGTATTCTTTCGTCTTATTCAGGGAATAGGCGGCGGCGCCCTCATACCTACGTCCATGGCCGTCTTGAGGGAAACCTTTCCCCCCGAAGAGCAGGCCAAGGCCATGGGCGTTTATGGGTTTGGGGTTATGTTGGGTCCGGCATTGGCCCCAACCCTCGGAGGATGGATTACCGATAATTATTCCTGGCCCTGGGTCTTTTATATCAATGTTCCTATCGGAATCATCAACATCCTTTTAGTCATGCGGTACATAAAAGATCCGCCATATCTGGTCCAGGAAAAAGGGAAGATGGATTTCCCCGGCTTGCTGTTCATGGCCTTCGGCCTTGGAGCCTTTCAGATTTTTTTGGAAAAAGGCAATCTGGAAAATTGGTTTTCATCAAATTTAATTAAATATCTGGCCTTGACCTCCATTATAGGTTTTCTGCTGTTTATCTGGCGGGAATTGACTACCGATAAACCGGCGGTTAATCTGCGAATCCTGAAGGATATCAATTTCAGCACAGGAACTTTTCTCGGTGGTCTCCTCGGCATGGGGCTCATGGGGGGTCTTTTCACCCTCCCCCTCTTTTTGCAGCAACTTCTGAATTATCCGGCTTTCAATTCAGGTCTGATGGTCTTGCCGAGGAGCATTGCCATGCTCATCGCTATGCCTATTGGCGGCAGGCTTTATAACAAGACGGGGCCTAGATGGTTGATAGGGACGGGGCTTTTTATGACCGGTGTTTCATTCTATCAATTTTCGCGCCTCTCCCTCTCCGTCGGATATTGGGATATATTTTTCCCCCAGTTTCTACAGGGAAGCGGATTCGGGCTCATATTCACCTCGTTAAGCACCGCGGCTTTATCTACTATCGAAAAACCGCTCTTGCCTGCTGCGACCGGGCTTTACACGGTCATCCGGCAGGTATTTGGCAGCATCGGCATCGCCGTAGCCGCGACCCTGCTGAGCCGGGGAGAAACCTGGTATAGGGCGGTGCTGGTCGAGAAGATAAATGTTTATAGAGATAGTACTTCCGAATTATTGTTAAAATTCTCATCCTATTTTTATGCTCAAGGCTTTGACCAACTGGGTGCGGATAATAGGGCGCTTAAGGCTATTGGGGGAATCGTTGTGAGGCAGGCGAGTATGCTTTCCTTTAACCATATTTACTTCCTGGTTTCCATACTTTTTTTTGTCTCCGTTCCTCTGGCCCTGTTCATTAAAGATGACCGGTTGTCATCCTTTAAGTAATGTTTTTAAGGGACATCGGCC
>NZ_JBTSLF010000301.1:0-2782 GCF_054640775.1 Candidatus Aquicultor sp.
GTTGAGTTTGTAGAACCAAGAATAAATCCCCGCCGTATTTGCAATTGCAAAGTTGTTGGGCAAGGAAACATGCGGTGCTATTTGTTGATCTGCTGATTGGAAGCCGTGATTAATAAGCCATTGTTTTATATCACCGGTAACTTTCAAAAAGTTAACTGTTGAATTTGTCGGTGTGCGGGTATTGGTTACGCTAACATCGTTTGCATTTAACTTGAGATCTAACGCCGCCTGCTGTGCAGTTGAAACCGGCTTGCTCGCATCGCTGGTGTTGTCAACATTCCCAAGTCCAACATCAGACTTACTCGGATTTTGTTTTATTACTGAATCGGTTGTGTCGCCTTTACCGATGTAAAGTGTGTTTGTGTCTGTTGCGTAATATTCTTGCCCGGCAAGCAAAACCGGCTTCGCAGCGGCGAGGCCTCTAAGTTTTTGGACTGCCATTTTATTTTACTCCTTCATCTATTTGTATTATAAAATTATTTTCATCGAGAGAAAGAATTGTATTGTTCTCATCAAGCACACCATTAAATAAATAATTATAAAGTGCATCTTCGCGCGCAATTGAATCAAGTTGCGCTTGCACAATTGTATCGAGCAATGCTTTGTTTGCGTGCGCGTGCTGATTGTTGACCGCATTAGTTGTATCTAAATTCGGGACGTTGCTTAATCCAATATCAGTTTTCGTAACAGCGTGCGGGTTACCTGTTGTTAGTTGCGAATGATCGTAAGCTGTCTTTCCTCTGTCGCCTCTGTAAGCAGTTGCAGAAGTTTCGCCAAGCGCAAGACTCGCAGAAATTTCAACGTAAGTTGTTCCACTCCATCGGTAAGTTAAATTCGTATCGAGCGCAACATATATTTTCCCAGCTTCGCCAGTTATCGGGAAAGCGGCGAGGTTTGTATATTCAAGAACATCATCAACGTAACTTGGGAGTTGCGAAGAAATAATAAGCCCTCCCACTAAATCCGCTTTTGCGTTTAACGCCGTTTGTGTCGCAGATGAAATTGGTTTATTCGCATCACTTGTATTGTCTGCATTACCTAATCCAACATCACCTTTGGTAACTGTTACATTTGTATCAAGTGCATGTCCGTTGACGGTAATTGATTTATTTGCTTTAAGATCGAGCGCGGTCTGTTGAGCAGTTGATACCGGTTTGTTAGCATCGCTGGTGTTGTCAGCATTTTCAAGTCCGACTTGCGTTTTTGTAACGCTGTGAGGATTGGAAAGTGAACTAATATGAGTTTGTATGTTTGAATTTGCTGGTTCTTTGTCCGTAGCATAGCCATCATAAGTTGATTTCAATGTACTCGTAAAACTTTCTTGTGTTGCATCTAAAACTGTTTTGTTACTATGTGAATGGTCTAAACTGTCTGAATGTTTAAGAGAGATCGCACTTGCAATATCTGCATCTGCTTTTACTGTTGACAATGCAACCGCGCGTTCTTCAATTCCAAAGAGTTTTGTTTTATCTGTAGAAGAATATTGTTTGTTGGTAACACCGTCAATAACATCATCCTGTGTAAGAACGCCGCCAACATAACGATAAATGTAAGCCGGAGATATTGACAGACTGTATCTCGGATTCGTATGACTGATCGTTAACAATAATTTATTTTCGCCAGGCATTAAGGTCAGATTCATTTTATCCCACCGCCACTTCGTTTATTGTGATCACACCTTTGATGAATAGATGCTTTAATGTTGCAACATCAATAACCTGAACCCCATAGTAATAATCATGGCCGCCTTTAGAAGCTGTTTTCGCACTTGAAATATTCCAGGTAAACACATTCCCAGAAACAGTAATATCAGTTGGAGAGACAAAAGAAATATCTGCAGTTGCGCTATTGATGTCCTCTCGTAATTCGATCTTAACACTTGCGCCAGTAAGGTCGTGGCTTGCCCCATTCTCATCAGTTACATCACATTCTAACGAATAATCTATTCCCTCAACGATGGATAGATCAAGTTCTTGAGACGTATCCAGATTTAATTGTTTTGCCATTTAGATCCTCTTTAAAATAAAGAACCCGGCAGTTCACACGTTTAAGTGAACTAAACCGGGGTAATTAAACTTATCCAGTTACTTCTTATTTCTTGTGGTTACAACTTAATTAATTCTTAGTTCTTTATACTATTAAAAAACAATTATTCTCTTCCCGAATACTCCGCCCTGAAATTCTTTTACAACATCGTAGGTATCTTCGTTTTTAATTTTCGGAAGAACATATTGAGTAGTGAAGCTTGATAATCCGTGGATAGACTTTCTTTGACTATCAGTAAGCATATCACTTGCCATTACTCTATCGTAAAGCGCCTGCAGTTCAGCCCTCGCAGCTTCGCTATCGCCCTTCTGGATTAATGGGACAATCTTATTCTCTACTTTTTTCTTGACCAAATCTCCCATTTGCGTACTCTTGAACGCTCTATTTTGCTCACTTTCATAAGCATCGGAAATTTTTGAAGTAGTGAAACCTAATTTCTTAGCAGTTACATCTGTTGGAGTAACATAATCTTTATACTTACCAGGATTTTCATCGAACTCTTCTTTGGATGGGATCAAGGTTTTCGCACCCCATTTAACACCTTTTTTCTCCATCTCGTTAGCTTTCCGAATATTTCTTATCCCTGTTGGGGCTATATTCATGGGGTCTAATTCGGAAAATGCTTTTACTGCGTCCTTGGCAACGGCTACCGGGACACCACCTACGGCACTTCCTACATCACCTTTGAACGCTATATCCTCACTTATGAATGGTGCTTGTTGAGAAAAAAGATTGC
>NZ_JBTSLF010000302.1:0-2781 GCF_054640775.1 Candidatus Aquicultor sp.
ACTTTGGAGGAGAACTATGCGGGTTGAAAAGCTGTTGGCGAAAAAGAGGGATGGTCGCGCTCTTTCTCGTGATGAGGTCGAGTCGTTAATCAACGGGTTTGTGTCCGGCGCCGTCCCGGATTATCAGATGGCGGCGTTCTTAATGGCCGCGTATATCAAGGGAATGGATACCCAGGAAACATATGCCCTCACAAAAGCTATGGTAGAGAGTGGCGAGGTGGTCGATCTTAGCTCCATAGAGGGCATAAAGGTAGACAAGCATAGCACCGGTGGGGTCGGTGATAAGGTGACCCTGATACTGGCCCCGATGATGGCGGCGGTCGGTTTGAAAGTCGCGAAGATGTCGGGGAGGGGCCTCGGGCATACCGGCGGAACGTTGGATAAGCTTGAATCCATACCGGGGTTTAACGTAAATCTGACCAGGGAACAGTTTATTAAACAAGTAAACGATATCGGTATCGCCATCATGGGTCAGACGGACGAGATCGATCCCGCGGATAAGAAGCTCTACGCTTTGCGCGACCTTACCGCAACCGTTTCGAGCGTGCCGCTGATTGCGAGCAGCGTCGTTAGTAAGAAAATCGCCGGCGGCGCGGATGTTATCGTGTTTGACGTAAAAGCCGGCTCGGGCGCGTTTATGAAATCGCTCGAAGAAGCCAAAGTACTGGCACAGGATCTTGTGTCGCTTGCGAAAAACTTTGGCAAGCAGGCCGTTGCGGTTATCAGTAATATGAGTCAGCCGCTCGGTATCGCCGTCGGAAACTCGCTTGAGGTCGAAGAAGCCATCGACACGATGAAGGGGTTCGGCAGCGCCGATCTGCTCGAGCTTTGCTATAATCTCGGCGCTCAGCTTATGGTCAAAGCGGGTGTCGTGCCGACGTCGCAGGACGCCATGGGCAAGCTAACCGACGTTCTTGAGGGCGGGCGGGTTTTAAAGAAATTTACCCAGATGGTCGTAGCACAAGGCGGCAATCCCGAGGTGATCGAAGACCCGCGTGGGGTCTTGCCCCATGCGCGATTTATCGAAGAGATCGAGGTCGTTACCACAGGATATATCCGCAGCATAAACGCGGAAGAGTTGGGGATCGCGGCGCGCTATCTGGGCGCCGGTCGCGCGAAACTCGGTGATGAAATCGATCACGGTGCGGGAATCATCATCCCGAAAAAAGCGGGGGACTATGTCCGCCCGGGCGATACGCTGGCCCAGATGCACAGTAACGACCCGCATATGCTTGCGGCGACCAGCGGCTTGGTCAACGATGCATTCGAAATAACAGCCGGGCCACATGAAGTACCACCTTTAATCTATGAAATTATCGAATAAAGTTTTAAAGTAGCTATAAGCCGTTATATTTCGGAAAATCAACTATCTACGGTAGGGGTTTAATGTGAGCAATAATCTTCTCGATGTAATCGGCAACACTCCTGTTGTCGAGATCAAGCGACTGAACAAACACAAAAAAGTAAAGATATTCGCCAAGCTCGAGAGCGCCAATCCCGGCGGCTCTGTAAAAGACCGTATCGCAAAATATATGATAGAAAAGGCGGAGGAGAGCGGCGAACTTACAAAGAAGAAAATCGTCCTCGAGGCGACGAGCGGCAATACCGGCATAGGCCTCGCACTCCTTTGCGCGCTTAAAGGCTATAAACTACGCATCGTCATGCCCGAGACCATGAGCCTAGAGCGCCGCCAGATATTGATGGCGTTCGGCGCTGAGCTGCTTCTTACAGAGGGATGCAAGGGGATGTCCGGCGCAATCGAGATGGCCAACCAGCTATCGGCCGACCCGAAGTACTTTTTAATCAACCAATTCGGAAACCCGAACAACCCGCTCGCGCACTACGAAACCACCGGCAAAGAGCTGCTCGAGCAGGTGAGACCGCTGGATATGTTCATTGCCGGCATCGGCACCGGCGGCACGCTTATGGGTGTAGGCCGTCGCTTACGCGAGGACAGCCCCCACACGAAAATCGTCGGTGTCGAACCGTATCCAAACCATAAAATCCAGGGTTTACGTAATCTCGGTGAGGGCTATATCCCGCCGATATTCGATATCAATATGCTCCACGAGAAAGTAAACGTCACCGACGACGACGCCTACGACACCGCCAAAGACCTGGCCAGGATCGAGGGGTTGTTCTGCGGCGTTTCATCCGGTGCGATCGTAGCCGAGGCGCTTCGCCAGGCCGAAGAGATTAAGGAAGGCAACATAGCGGTCATCCTTGCCGACGGCGGCGAGAAGTATCTAAGCACCGACCTCTACACCTGTCCCTATCGCCGAAAATGCGGCCCGAAAGCCACGGCAAAGTGCAAGGCGGAAGGCTAGCTAGTTAGCTATTGAAACTTTAAGAAGCTTATAAAAAGACGATATCCTTAGAATAGTATGTTTAAAGGGTCCTGAATACCTAGCTATATTGTGTTTTTAATACATATAGTATAATTGTCTAAAATAATTTGAGGTTAGCATTAGTTGAGATGAAGAAATCTGGAAGAAAAGCACCAAAGACAAGTGCATATGTAGTTAGAGAGCATGCAAGCGCTTACAAGAGCGTCGGCAAAATCACTCATCATGACCGGCTAAGCCCCGCAGGTAAAAGGCTTCCTTCGGCAGACGTTGAACTGATTCGCAAAGTGGTAGATCGGGCAGTTAAAGAGTATGGAGGGGCTTTAAAGAAGCTTGCTGATAGGTAAACATGGCAGCAAATTATCTTACCGTTGATCACATAGAACAAACCGTTTGGGATTTAACCAAACGGTTTTTTAATAAAGAAAAAGAACCA
>NZ_JBTSLF010000303.1:0-2779 GCF_054640775.1 Candidatus Aquicultor sp.
TTACTGCGTGGGATGGCACGCCTACAAATCGGAGTGGATCTGTTTCGAACACCAAGGATACGCCCGGCAGAAGGCGATCGCGTGGTGGAAACTCCGCTCGCCCGACCCCGTACCCGACACGGTGGCTGAAGCGCTCGCCCGCATCGATGGGGGCGCATTGGCCCAGGCCTTAGCGATCACCGTCCGCAGTGTGTCGGGCGAGCAGTTCGACCGGATCATCGACTACGAGTTGGGCCCACTCCCCGAGCCGTGCGAGGCAGGGACGGAACCGAGATATGACGATGAGGAGGTTCCGTTTTGACCACCAGCGCCAGCGGAACATCGATGTTGGACGCCGCCTTGGCCTACTTGGACGCCGGCCTGTGCGTGTTGCCGGCGCTGCGGCAGCAGAAACGGCCCGCGCTATCGGGCTGGAAAGCGTTTCAGCAGCGGCTGCCGACCGAGCGACAGATCCGCGAGTGGTTTTCGGTTAGCACGGACGGACTTTGCATCGTCACGGGCGCTGTCAGCGGCAACCTGGAAGTGCTGGACTTCGATCACGGCGGCGATCGCTATGCGGCCTGGCGCGAACGAATACCACCACCGCTCCGGCAAAACCTGGTCGTGGAAACGAGCCAATCGGGCGGCAAGCATGTCATCTATCGCTGCGCCGAGTCCGTGAGCGGCAATATGAAGCTCGCCTCAGGCCTGCGCGACAATCAGCTTGTGACACTGATCGAAACGCGTGGCGAAGGCGGGCTCTTCCTGTGCGCACCCACGCCTGGATACACGCTCGAGCAGGGAACACTGACAGCTATCCAACAGCTATCGGCAGCGGATCGACAGCTATTGCTCGAGGCCGCCTGGGAACTCAATGAGCATACCCCCGCGCCGGTCCCACAGCCGACGTCGTCACATGCGATCGACGGACGGCCCGGTGACGACTTCAACGAGCGCGGTGATGTGCGTGCGGTGCTCGTCAGGCATGGCTGGACGTTGGTCAAGACGGGTGAGAACGAATACTGGCGCCGGCCCGGCAAGAGCTCGGGGTCATCAGCCACGCTCAAGGATCGCGTGTTCTACGTCTTCAGCGGCAACGCCGATCCGTTTGAGCCCAATCGTGCGTACGCGCCCTTCACTGTCTACACGCTGCTCGAACATGGCGGCGATTTCGTGGCCGCCGCCCGCGCGCTGCGATCCGATGGGTTCGGTGCCGATGGGCCACCGGTGGATCTCTCGGGTTTGCTGATGCTTGGCCCAGTGGACACGGAACCGGTGAAGCCACTCGCCGGTGATCCAGGTCCACTACCGGACGAGCTGTTACGTATGCCCGGGTTCGTCTCCGAGGTGATGGACTACTGCTTGGCCACAGCGCCATACCCCAACCAGGTCATGGCCTTCTGCGGCGCACTCGCACTGCAGGCGTTTCTGGCGGGCCGGAAGGTCCGGGATGCTGGTGACAATCGCACAAATCTGTACTTGCTTGGGCTCGCCCATTCCGCGGCCGGCAAGGACTGGCCGCGTAAGGTCAATACGCGCATCCTGCACGAGATCGGCGCGGCCGATGGCCTGGGGGAACGATTCGCGAGCGGCGAAGGGATCCAGGATGCGCTGTTCCTCTCGCCCAGCATGTTGTTCCAGACCGACGAAATCGACGGGCTGCTGCAATCGATCAACCGGTCCCGCGACGCCCGGCACGAGAACATCATGTCCACGCTGCTCACGCTCTATTCGAGCGCTAACAGTGTGTTTCCCATGCGGCGCAAGGCGGGGCGGGAATTGCCGGGCGCGATCGATCAACCGTCGCTGGTGATCTTCGGCACAGCGATCCCCAATCACTACTACGAAGCCCTGTCCGAACGCATGCTCACCAACGGCTTCTTCGCCCGCATGATCATCCTGGAGTGCGGTAAACGCGGATCGGGCCAGGAGCCGCAGATTGAAGACATTCCCACGCGAATCTTGGAGACAGCCCAGTGGTGGCACGACTTTCGTCCGGGTGCGGGCAATCTCCAGAATTGGCATCCGAAACCGGTTGTCGTGCCCCACACGCCCGCTGCTCGACAGCGGCTGATCGATGCGCGCCTCGAAGCGGAAGCCGAGTACGAGCGCGCCGAGATCGACAGCGATGCGGTGGGGACCACCGTGTGGGGACGCGTCAGCGAACAGACTCGCAAGCTGGCGCTACTCCACGCCGTGAGCCAGAACGCCAGGGCTCCGGAGATCGGACGCGATGCGGTGGAGTGGGCGGTGCGATTCGTCATGCACCAGACGCGCCGCATGCTGTTCATGGCCAACAATCACGTCGCGGAGAATCCGTTTCACGCCGAATGCCTCCATGCGCTTCGAAAGCTGCGGGAGGCACAGGGCCATCAACTGGCTCACAGCGTGCTGCTCAAACGGATGAAGATGGACGCGAAGGGCTTCGCGGAACTCATCACGACGCTCGAGCAACAGGGCGACGTGGAGACGATCGTCGTGGCCCGTGCCGGCACGCCGCATCGAGCCTATCGCTTACGGGGTGAATCGTGTGGTGCAGGGTGAAACGTGAACCCGTTGGACGCACCCCATGAGAGGTAGCTGGAAGGTGAAACGAGAGAAACGAGGGTGAAAGGTGAAAACGCAAGAATATACAAGAAAAACAACTCTCTCTCTTCTCCTTTCCCTCCTTTCACCCGTACCCCCATGCACGCGCAAAAACACGCGTACACACGCGTATGCGCTAGGGTGGGGTGAAAGGAGAAACGTGACATTTTCGGACCATGGAACAGGCGTCCCAGTGGGTCGGCAGCGATCGTCT
>NZ_JBTSLF010000304.1:0-2777 GCF_054640775.1 Candidatus Aquicultor sp.
AATTCATAATTACAGTAAACGGGCTAACAAAGAGTTGGTTAGCGTTAACTGCGGCGCCATACCGGAAGGTCTGCTGGAAAGCGAACTCTTCGGACACAAGAGAGGTTCATTTACCGGCGCTACCGACGACCGCAAAGGATATTTTGAAATTGCAGACGGTGGAACTCTCTTTCTAGATGAAATTGCCGAGATGGCTTTAACAACTCAAGTTAAACTTTTGCGCGTCCTCGAGACTCAAGAATTCATGAGAATCGGAAGCGAAACCGTTACAAAGGTTGACGTAAGAATCATAGCCGCAACCAACAAAGATTTGCAACGCGAAGTCGATTCAAAAAAATTCCGGAACGATCTTTACTTCAGATTAAAAGCCGTAACATTGAATATCCCGCCGTTGCGTAACAGACGCGGCGATATTATTGAACTGGCAAAAGCCTTTTTGAAAAATTATTCACAGACAAACAATATTCCCGAACCAACTATAACAAAAGCCGGCGCGGAAGTTCTTATCAATTATAATTGGCCGGGCAATATTCGCGAGTTGAAGAACGTTGTTGAGACAGCAGCGGCTTTAAGCAGAACAAGTGTTCTCGATGCGGAATCTTTCGCTCCTCACTTAACTTTAAGTCAAAGCGATGATGAGTTCAGAAATCTTCCTGTACACGTTAACCGTCCGCTGGAATCTTTGGATCGTGAAATGATCTACCGTGCATTAATTGAGATCAAGAGAGATTTGATGGATCTGAAAGAGTTTGCCGCAAAAAATCAAAATGATATTGGTAACTTGTCCGGGACACAAAACGCAAGTGAGGTTACACCTCTAGATAAGATGGAAAAAAAAGCAATCCAAAACGCGCTTATATTTACAAAGCATAACAAAAGAAAAACCGCAAAACTTCTCGGCATCAGTGAGCGGACTTTATACAGAAAGCTGAAAGATTATGGACTCGATTAGAATGTTTCGATATATAAAATATTTGTTTGTTCTTTTTGTGCTCGCTAATTTTGCGGCCTGCAGCTATTCGTTTTCCGGGGCATCCGTTCCTTCTCACCTAAAGACAATTAATATTCCGATCTTAGCTGACCGCAGCGGATCGGGAGAATTTGATCTTGGTGATAAGTTAACGAAACAGTTGATTCAAAAATTTGTTAATGATAATACTTTACAGGTGAGCGATAGATCCAATTCCGATTCAATGCTTGACGGAACGATCACTTCTCTCACAGATGCACCTGCCGTTGTTAGCGGCGGTGAAAATGTTACGACGAGGAGAATCACAATTACCGTACGCGTCGTTTTCAAAGATTTAGTTAAAAAAACAACCGTATTCGAAAGAAACTTTTCGAACTACGGAGACTACCCGGTCGAGGGAGATATTACAACGGTTAGAAAACAGGCAATAGATGTTGCAATAGATAAGATCACGGAAGACATTCTTTTAGGTGTCGTTTCAAATTGGTAAACAATAAAGGTTAAACAAAAATGTTATTCGACGAAATTATTCTTTTCACGTACATAATCTCGCTTACCATTCTTTTGTTTTTTGGAAGTCACGGTTTTATAATGATGTATTACCATTACAAATACATAAAGAACGCGCCGAAACCAAAACAGAGTGATGATGAAGATTCAGTAACAATCCAGCTGCCGGTGTACAACGAAATGTATGTCGTAGAAAGATTGGTGGATGCCGTCTGCCAAATCGATTATCCGAAAGACAAACTGGAGATTCAATTGTTAGATGATTCAACCGACGAGACTGTTGATCTTGTTGCTGACATCGTAAACAAAAAGAAAGCTTTGGGATTCGATATTCAGCATGTACATCGAACGAACCGTGAAGGGTTCAAAGCCGGCGCACTTAAGGAAGGAATGAAATCCGCTAAAGGAAAATATGTTGCAATCTTCGACGCAGATTTTATACCGAAAAAAGATTTCCTTCGCAGCACTCTAAAATATTTTTCCAACGATAACATTGGTATGGTTCAAACACGCTGGGAACATCTGAACGAGGATTATTCGCTGCTCACAAAGATTCAGGCGCTTGCTCTCGACGGACATTTCGTAATAGAACAAACCGTGCGTAACCGTGCGGGATTCTTTATCAACTTTAACGGAACCGGCGGAGTTTGGAGAAAATCTTGCATAGAAGACGCCGGAAACTGGCATGCAGATACCTTAACGGAAGACCTTGATCTCAGCTACCGCGCACAACTGAAAGGATGGAAGTTCGTTTACCTTCGCGATTTTACAACTCCCGCAGAATTGCCGGCAGAAATGAATGCGCTTAAAGCTCAACAATTCCGGTGGACGAAAGGCGCAATCGAAACAATGAAAAAAATTCTTCCGCTCGTCTGGAAATCTAAAATTCCTCTTCGAATAAAACTGCAGTCAACTTTTCATCTTTCAAACAATATTGTTTTTCCGTTTATACTTTTAGCCGGAATTCTAAACGTTCCGCTTATCTTTATTAAGAACGCAGGACCGTATTGGCACTTCTTCAACTTTATGGCTGTCTTCGTCGTAGCTTTCATCGGATCATTTTTGTTTTACTTGTTCTCGCAGAAAGACGTTCATACGGATTGGAGAAAGAAGATTGCGCTCTTCCCTCTTTTTATGGCGGGAAGTATGGGCTTTGCATTGAATAACACGCGTGCCGTCATCGAAGGTTTGATGAGCCGTAAAAGTGAATTTGTACGCACACCGAAATTCAAAGTTGTAAATAAGAAAGATGCATTGAGTCAAAAGAATAAATATCTGGCAAAGACAAAAGTTCAAA
>NZ_JBTSLF010000305.1:0-2767 GCF_054640775.1 Candidatus Aquicultor sp.
CTGTAATCTGAATGCTCACGGAAGAAAGAATGTCGGAAAGCCGTATGAGGGAAAACCTCACGTACGGTTTGATGAGGAGGGGCTGGTTGGTTCCAGCCCTTCACTCTATCAAATAGTAAAACGATACAAAATTATAGTAAAAAAACCACATATGGCCGTAACTCGGGCTGCCTTTGATCGTTGTATCTATTACATAGCAAGCAATCAGTTAGCAACCTGTTCATAGTTTGGACGAAGTAAGGGTTCATATGAGTTCGACAAGCTTTGAGTGTACACGGCTTAACGGTTTTATAGTGATAAAGTTCGGGGGTATTCTTAAGACCTCTAATCTTTACTGCTTGGTGCTGCTAATACGGCGCTACCTTGAGCGATCCATCAACACGATAGTCATTGATGTTTCGGGCGAACTTACCATCTCAGAAGAGGTTAGTTCTTTAGAGAGCAAACCGTTAGATTATCCCGACAACAATATGAAAATTGTCATCATTGGCCCGAGAGAGAATTCAAGGAAGTTTCGCAATATCTTGTCCAAGCACTTTGTTTAGTTTTATAGGGAGCACTTAGAGATTGTTGTGCAGAACGAGGTGACAGTCTCGACAGTAGAGGTCAGTGCAAGCTGACCTTTTTGAGGTTTAACAGAAGTTTTAGCTGTTAAGAAGAACACCGAAATCCAATCCGAAACTTAAGAAGCGACCGCATGATTTTATAGAAAACCTTGTGAAATTGAGTAAAGAGCTGTTCAGCGGCCAAGAAGCTGTTAAGATAACAGTACACATCTTTTTTAGGATAATTTCTAAGATGGTTTATAAAGTAACTTAAGATCGTTTTGAATTACTTAATAAGAATTATTTTGTAGCAGGAAGGGTTGAAGTATGCGAATAGACATAAGGATTATTTCTACGGATGAAGAATTGGGGATGTTTATAATCGGGAAGCACAGGTTTCCGAGCAGGTGGGGAGTGCTTACGCCGGGAAAGGCGCTTGTTAGTTCGGAGAGTCTGATGCCTGAGGAGGGTAACGAGGGGTCTGAGATCATCGACCTTGGCATCGATATTGATGAGGATACTTCGGTTGGTGAGTTTGCCACTTGGCTGTATGATAAATTGGAGGCCCGTGCCGAGAAGATATCGTTTGTCTCTATCGCCGGTAAGGAAGTTTCGATCGATAAGGCTGAGATTCTGCGGGTGATAGAAGAGGCGGTTGGGTAATTTTCTCAAATACACTAGACGAAACACCTGCTTGATAGCGTATAATTAATCAAACGTCGGATACTCATAGGGGTACGGGTGTTATGGTTAAGAAGGTCTTGGTTGCTATAAGCATCCTGTTTTTTCTAGCGGTAAATAGCATTGCTGCGTTCGTTATTGTCGAGCGACAGCATGAGATCGCCCAATTCAAGTTTTTGGTCGAGCAAGCGAAGGCGCTTTCTCGGCTAGATGAGACGATTGCGAAGGACCTGGCGAACACGGATAATGGCCGGGGGCTGGGTGCGGTTGAGGATAAGGCGCCGCAGATCAAGAGCAAGCTTGTCGACCGGGCTGTGGTGACTGATTTGCGGGCGCTCAAATCTAACCTGGTCTTGATTAGCGAGTTTCAGTATGAGCTGGCGCGGTTCGAGGGAAAGAGGAAGTCCGGCAGCCGTGGTTCTAAGTCTGCGCTTAAAGAGAGCGACAAGATGAAGGATGAGGCGTATGAGTTCTTTAAAGCCCACGAGCGCGTTAAGGAGGAGATAGAGCGCTTCTGTAAGAAATGGAAGCTGAGCCCGGGCGACTTTAAAATTAAGGGAAAATTATTTTAGCCACTAGATACATAGAAGAGTAATTACCAAATTATGGTAAAGTCGGGTGTAAATCTGCCGATATAAAATATATGCTTTTGATGCTTGAAAAGCGTTCCACTTTGAATTCTTCGTTCTAACAATCAGCTACTGACGGTTAGCAGGCGGGGATTATTTTTTGCCTGTCTGACCGCACAAATAGTGCAACATGTTTGGTTACATCACAAATCGTACTAATTATTGCCGCAAATTTTATATTCAGTGCATCTCTATGGGGCGCTTAGACTGATTTCAGGCTTTTAGATGATGATTTGTTTTCGATAAGGAGGATTTAGATATGCGGTTTAGATTTTTAAGGAGGGCACGTTCAGCGAGATTGCTGTTGTTTGCTCTAGTATGTGTACTTGTTGCGGGACTCGTATCGAGCGCGAACGCCGCAACCGCGGGGAGGACGGAGCGCGTAAGCGTTTCGAGTATCGGCGAGCAGGGCAATTCGGCAAGCGGTGGTGAAAGCGCATTCTTGTCGGTGAGTGATGATGGGCGCTATGCGGCGTTTGCATCGGCGGCCGGCAACCTTGTGCCGGAGGATACCAATAATAGTTGGGATATTTTTGTGCGTGATCGCATTAAAGGCGAGACCGAGCGGGTTAACGTAACAAATTCGGGTGGGCAGGCTAATGGGTATAGCTTTGACGCCGCTACGAGTGCGGATGGGCGCTTTGTGGCGTTTTCATCGGACGCTAATAATCTCGTAGAAGGTGACAACAATAATAGCACCGATATTTTTGTGCGCGACCGTGTTGCCGGAACGACCGAGCGGGTAAGTGTCTCCAGCTTGGGGGGAGAGGCGACTGGTTGGTGTGGGAATGCCCGCATCAGCGCAGACGGCCGTTATGTGGTGTTTGTTTCGGGTGCAAATAGCTTTATGGAGGGTGACAGTAATGGGTTCTTTGATATTTTTGTCCACGATCGCTCGACAGGCACAACCGA
>NZ_JBTSLF010000306.1:0-2763 GCF_054640775.1 Candidatus Aquicultor sp.
TTTATAAGAGTTGCGGACTTCCTCATCATCTTCGACGAGAAGAATTAGATTCTTTGCCTCCGGAACGGTGAAATGGAATTCACTCCCTTCGCCGATCTGCGAATAAAACCAAACTTGTCCGCCGTGTTTATCTACGATCTCTTTGACCAATGTGAGTCCTAGACCGCTTCCTTTTTCTCCGCTCGTTCCAACTAGTGAAAATTTTTGATCGATTCGGAAAAGTTTTGATTGGTTCTCTTCCGAAATGCCGAGACCTTCGTCGCGTACGACAACTTCGATCATTCCTTCCTTAAATCTGCTGGAAGATATGTGAACGTCTTTTCCTTCCGGCGTAAATTTAATCGCGTTAGTGGTAAAATTGATAATTGCCTGACCGAACAATCTTTCATCTGCATTGATGTGCAGATCCGAAGGTATATCCAATTTGATATCAATATTTTTTCGCATCGCATCGCCTGTGAGCGGTGTTATTGCGGTTGAGATTGCCTGCTTTACATTGAGACGTACCGGTTCGACTTTGATTCTGCCTGTTTGCAGACGCGACCAATCCAAAAGGCAATTGATAAGATTCAGTTGAGACTTTGATGCATCGTAAATGTAATGCAGATATTCATTCTTTTCTTCTTCGGAAACCTCAGCTTCATTTAAAAGTATCTCCGAAAATCCCAACAAAGTTGTAAATGGAGCGCGGAGATCGTGAGAAATTATCGAAATGAATTTATCTTTTGAAACGTTTTGTTCTTTCAATAATTCAAGGGATTTCTGAAGTTCGGTTTCTTTATTCTTGAGCCCCGTGATGTTCAAAGCGGTACTTTTTTGTTCAATAATTTTTCCCGATCCTAATTCTCTCTTCACCAAAATCGATTCATTAAGCCAGACAATTTTGCCGTCCTTGGCAATGATACGATACGCAATTTCCGATTCATTCTGGGTTGAATTGTTTTCAAGTTCCATCAATGCTTTTTTGATGATTGGCAAGTCGTCATCAAATGCAAGCGAGTAAAGATGTTCAGGCAGAGCGTCTATTTCAGAAGGGGAGTAGCCGGTAATTTTCTCAATGGAGTCCGAAATGAAAAAATTATTTTGCCCGTCAAAATTTTCGGCAATGAAAAAAACATCCGTCATCCCTTCGGAAAAATTATTTAAGCCGGAATAATTGACACCGCTTTTTTTCATTGCGTTCTTCGTTTTATGAGTAACTAATTAAATATAAGAAATTACCGCAAATACTTCACCGTCCGTTCGATTCTTAGCGGGAAAGTTATTACTCGTCTTTTGGAAATTTAGTTGGAATGCCAAGCTCATCCATTTTTCGGTAAAGCGAAGATAGCCCGATCTCCAATGCTTTTGCGACTTCTTCTTTGTTGTATTCGTACTTTTTTATTGTCTTTAGTATATGCTCATGCTCAAAATTTCTTAATGCGTCTTTCAATGAATCGGGATAACCGCCGGGTTGGTCGCTGCCGCGGACATATTCGGCAAGGTCGTTGATGACAAGATAATCGCCGGTGGCAAAAATAACTGCTCGCTCGATGACATTTTCCAATTCTCTAACGCCGCCGCGCCAGTCATGCGAAATCAAAACCTTCATAGTTTCGTTTGTAACGCCGAGAATTTTTTTACCCATTTCACTGCAGTACATTTCTAAAAAGTGTGAAATAAGCAGTGGAATATCTTCCTTGCGTTCGTTCAGCGAGGGGAGCTTTAGTTCCACAACGTTCAATCTGTAGAAAAGGTCTTCTCTAAATTCTCCGGATTTTGTCTTCTCAAACAAATTCTGATTTGTAGCTGCAATTATTCTTACGTTGGTGCTCACAGATTTTACTCCGCCGACCGGAATAAATTCTTTGTCTTCGATTGCACGTAAAAGTTTTACTTGCAGATTTAACGGCAGTTCACCGATCTCATCCAAGAAAAGTGTTCCGCCGTCGGCTACTTTGAAAAGTCCCTGCTTATCTTCAGTCGCGCCGGTGAATGATCCTTTTTTATGTCCGAACAATTCACTTTCGATTAAGTTTTCGGAAATTGCGCCGCAATTGATCGGAAGAAAAATATTGTCCTTTCTGCGGCTGTTGAAATGAATTGCTTTTGCGACGAGCTCTTTTCCCGTTCCGCTTTTTCCGTAAATTAAAACGTTGCTGTTTGTCGGCGCCACCTGTTGAATTATTTGGAAAACTTTTTTCATCGGTTCGCTCTTGCCGATAAGATTTGTGAACCCCGTATCGGAAGAAATTCTTTGCCGCAATGTTTTATTTTCGAGCGACATCTTTTTGTAATTGATTAATCTCTTTATGCGAATGATCAAATCGTCGAACTCTACCGGTTTTATAAGATAATCAAATGCGCCCTGACGGAGTGCATCGATAGCGGTTTTAACGGAAGCATATGCCGTCATAATAATAAAAAATGTTTCGGGGGAAATTTTGGATACGGATTCCAGAAGCTGCATGCCGTCCAGTTTCGGCATTTTTATATCAGTAACAACAATATCAAAATTAATTTCTTGAATTTTTTGAAGCGCTTCCTCACCGTCGGCAGCAACTTCGGTAGAAAATCCCTCTTCATCCAAAACCATCTTAAGCGAATCGCGGATTGGTTTTTCATCATCAACAATCAAAATTTTTGCAGACATTTTTTCTCCGTCTAATTTTGCGCAATAGGAAGAATTATTGTGAAAGTGCTTCCCTCATTGATTTTACTTTTAACTCTAATTTCACCATGGAACCGATGAACGATTCCGTAACTGACCGATAGCCCCAAGCC
>NZ_JBTSLF010000307.1:0-2761 GCF_054640775.1 Candidatus Aquicultor sp.
GATCTCGTTCCCCGGAAGCCCCTTCCGCATTATAAAAAGTCCAATAATTTAAGAAGAAGACGGAGAAAATAACCCAAAATACGCGGTTAAATTTATTAAGGGGTTGTCCGGATATTTTGTCCATCTCCCTCACCCTGGGATTCCTTCTTTTGAGCAGAAGAAATATACAAAGTCTGCTGTACCGTCACCTGTAATTTAGGAAATATTTCTTCCTTTCGCTTGATGTCGACCTTTTCGAACTCGGAGAAAATGGGCAGGGATAGTATATTCTCCAGGGATGGACCGATATTCCTGAAGGCAGCATTCATCTCTATATCCAAAACCATCCTCTTAAAGGATCCGGATTGGGCACCGCCTTTATCTTCTGCCGGATTTCCGGCAACCTGATCGTTTACATTCAATTGAATCAAATCAATTTGTTTAGTCTGGCTTTCTTTCCCCAATTGGTCCAGAACAATCCCCAACTGCCGGTCGTCAGAGATCCTGCCGGACAGGGCTTCTTTCTCTTTCCTTTTCTCTTCCACCCTTTTTCTAATCTGATTAAGTCCGACTAAAGAACTGGAAACCGAAGCCAGCTTTTCATTGGATTCCTGAACCTGACTTTGAAGGGCCTTAGCCTCTTTTTTCTTGGGTTGGGTGAGAAATTGATCGAAACCCATCACCACCCCGACCAGGACAGCCACCCCGATCATTATCTTTTCCCGAGTCTTTAAGACCATCAGGAGGGCCCTCCCGAAGACAAACCAGTCCCTTCCCTGAGCTTAGTCAGGATTTTAAATTCTGCGGCCCCCTGCGAATATTCAGTGCTTTTTAATGTATTTTGCACCTTAGCCTCTTTAAAAAAAGAAGACCGGTTCAAGTCCCTGGCAAAGGCAGACAAGGCGGCAATAATTTGCTGGTCTGAGCCGAAAATCAAACCTTCAATCGTCAATTGGAACTCCCGTTTCCCCTTTTCGGTATTGGGTACGGCCGTGATCTCGGTAGTTTTTCCCTCAGCCCCTCCCGCCTTGGGAGCGGCGGCTGCGCCCTCAAGGGTTTTCCGGGTTTCTTGGGTTCTGGAAAACTCAAAACGGGTCAATGTCATTTGGGAAGGCACCATCCTGCTTAGTTCCAGGAATAGATTGTTTAGCGGGGGTTTTCTGATTTCAACCTTGGGAAAGCCCTCCATATCTTTATTTAAGCGGGTCTCTTCCTGTTCCAGCCGGGCCATTTCCTCAACCGGTTTCCCCATGCGGGCTAACTGTTCTTTTTTAGCCCTAATCTCCTTTTGAAGCTGGGTTACCTGCCGGCTCGCGGTCCAGTATTGGGAGCCAAAGAAAAAGATTATTCCCAGAGGCAAGACACTGGCCAGGACGGGTTTTAAATAATTTTTGAAGGGAATTTTTTTAACTTGAGGGACTGAATATTGGGAACTCAGATTGATGAAAGGTTGAGTCTGGGTAACAAGGCCCAACAAAGTAGTCAGGAAGGGCAGATTCTTTATGAAAAGTTCTTCATTGATCTTTTTCTTAAGGGTCAAAGAACCGGCCGTTTCGAAAAAATGGACCGGAATGTCCAAATTTTTTTCCAGGGCTTCAGGTAGACCCTTTAAAAGACCCCCTCCTCCGGTTAAAAGAACTCTTTTTATTTCATAATCTTTAAACTGATTTTTATAATAGTTTAATGATCGTTCGACCTCGAGCAAGAGCCGGTCAACGACCAAGCCGATCCGCTTTTGGACCTGATCCCAGGGAACCCCCTCAATGATTGAATCGGGGCCTTCCGCCTCAGACAACCCGATCTTGATCTTGATCCTTTCGGCTACAGTCTCGTCTATCTCCTCCCTTAGTCCGTTTATCTCATAAACGCCGGTCAAGGATTGAGTAAAGACATCTCCGGCCACTGCAATTTCCCGGGAGAATTTCAGTTTCCCCTCTTTCAGAACAATAATCTGGGTGCTTTTGTTTCCCAGATCAATAATAGCCGCTGTCTCAGACCAGGGAAAAGGCTGGGTGACCCGGTAGGCCTGCATTAAACTGAATGAGGGGATAGAGAGGAAAAGTGGCTTCAATCCGGCTTCCCTTAAAAGGGCCATTTGCTCCTCGACCACTTCACGGGTGGCCACGGCAGAGATAATCTCGGCTTCCGACTCCCCTTCTTCCCGTTTCAATACCTCCAATTTATAAAAATCAATTATGGCCTCTTCCAGAGCAAAAGGAAAATCGGCCTTGGAACCCCAGCGGATTGCTTCCCTCATTTCATCATCGGCCAGATCGGTCATCATAAGGTACCTGGCAACTGTCCAGGGGCCGGTGACTTCAGAGACGGTGTCCGAAGTCTTGATACCCAATTTTTTCAGTGACTCTTGGATAAATGGGGAGATTTCCTGACGGGATAAGGGCTGATCGGATCCCCATCCCTCCGGCAGGCGAATAATTTCGTAATTAAGCAGGGTGACCTTGTCCCCGGCGCGTTGGCATTCGGCGATTTTCAGGGAATGGGTCCCTATATCAATTCCTATAAAATTTTTAGTCAGTTGAAATGAATACACGGGCTTCCTTTGCCGATGGGGACTTCTCCGATTAAATATCGTGTACTTTCAAAAAGAGGAAAAGTCAAGAAAAAACTCTATATCTGGTATAATTTTATTTTCATTATACAAGATATGGATCGGGCGAAGAGTGAGGAGAAGGAGGACATTGGCTGTGGGGGTTGAATCCTAAAAGATCTCCGAAGGCTTGGATGGCAATGACGGACCCGGGGATTGAATTTTAACAGGGTT
>NZ_JBTSLF010000308.1:0-2759 GCF_054640775.1 Candidatus Aquicultor sp.
GACAAAGAAGTCGATGCCATTAAAAAAACGATGTTATAACGATGTTATAAGGAGGAGGAACTATGCAAACTGCCGTTGGTACTACCAATGCCACTGCGATTATCTTTTTTATTGTCTTTATTGCCTTTACCCTGCTCATTACCTATTGGGCAGCCAAACGAACCAAGACCACTAAAGAATATTACGCTGCCGGGCGGAGTATAACCGGGTTCCAGAACGGGGTGGCCCTGGCCGGCGACTATATGTCCGCCGCCTCCTTTCTGGGGATCGCCGGCATGACCTCTTTGAAAGGCTATGACGGTATGATTTATGCCTGCGGCTGGCTGGTGGGCTGGCCGGCCCTGATGTTCCTGATGGCCGAACCTCTTCGGAATTTAGGAAAATTCACCTTTGCCGATGTGGTTGCTTACCGCTTAAAACAAAAGCCCATCCGTGTGGCCGCGGCCATTGGCGGCATTTTGGTTTTGTTGACTTATGCCACGGCTCAGATGGTCGGGGCTGGAAACCTGATTAAGCTCATGTTCGGTCTGCCTTATGAACTGGCTGAGGTGATCGTCGGGGCGGTTATGCTCATGTACGTTCTCTTCGGCGGTATGCTGGCAACCACATGGGTCCAGATCATCAAGGCCTGTTTACTGTTGGGCGGGGTTACGGCCCTAATGCTGATCGCCATGTCTCATTTCAACTTTAATCCGGGGGTCCTTTATGGAGAAGTTCAAAAGATGTACAGCATCAAGATGCTCAATCCCGGCGGTCTGGTCAGTAATCCCATAGACGCCATTTCTCTGGGCCTGGCCCTGATGTTGGGCCTTTTGGGCCTGCCCCATATTTTGATGCGTTTTTATACCGTTCCCGATGCCAAAGCGGCCCGGAAATCGGTCATGTGGGCCACCACCTTTATCGGCTATTTCTATTGCATCATCCCCATCGTGGGTTTTTCTGCCGCCGTCCTGGTGGGTAAGGACCTCATTACTAAAATTGATAAAGGTGGAAATATGGCTGCCCCGCTCCTGGCCGAATTACTCGGCGGGAACCCCTTTATGGGCTTTATCTCCGCCGTGGCCTTTGCCACTATCCTGGCCGTGGTCTCCGGCCTGACCCTGGCCGCCGCTTCGGCTATGGCCCATGACCTCTATCTCAATGTGTTCAAAAGCGGGCAAGCCACCGAGGGTGAACAGGTCAAGGTGGCCCGTATTTCAACCATTATCTTCGGCATTGGCGCCATTTTAATAGGGATCGCCTTTAAAGGTCAAAATGTGGCCTACATGGTGGGTCTTTGCCATTGCCTGCAGTGGTCCCTTTCCGGCCATTTTCCTTTCCATCGTCTGGAAAAAATTCACTACCGCCGGGGCGGTCTGGGCCATAATTATCGGTTCGGTTACGGCCTGTGTTTTGATTTTCCTCAGTCCCACGGTTTGGGTGGATGTCTTAAAAAACAAGGAAGCCATCTTTCCTTTGAGAAACCCGGCCATTATTTCCATGACTCTGGCCTTTGTCGTAGCTATTATCATTTCTTTGGTGTTGCCGGATAAGGAAGCGGAAGCCAAGTTTGAAGGGACCCTGGTAAGAACCTACCTGGGAGTTGGTGCAGAATAAATTTGACGCACAGGCCAGAAGTCCCTTATAACTCCATGATAACTTCAGGGCGGGCCGAGCGTAGCTTACGAATTTCTTCGTCGCTACGCCCTCGCCATGACCGGCTTAAATTGTTTTTTGAACCTTCATCTCATTTTTAAAGGAGGAATCACGTTATGACCCAGGAAAGTATTCGAGTATTGAGCTCCGAAGAACGAACTTTCCCTCCACCAAAAGAATTCAGTTCCCAGGCCCATATAAAAAGTATGGCCGAATATGAAAAGATTTATAAATGGTCTGTGGAAAACCCGGAAGATTTCTGGGCCAAGATGGCCGAAGAGCATATCAGCTGGTACAAGAAATGGGACAAGGTCTGGGACTGGGACTTTGAAAAACCCTATATCAAATTTTTTGTAAACGGCAAGCTTAACGCCTCTTATAACTGTCTGGATCGCCAGATCACTTCGGCGACACGCAACAAGGCGGCCATTATTTGGGAAGGTGATGACGGAAGTTATAAAACCTACACTTACCAACAGCTATACATAGAGGTCAATCGGTTCGCCAATGCGCTTAGTAAACACGGGGTCAAAAAAGGGGACCGGGTGACCATCTACCTGCCCATGATCCCGGAACTGCCCATCGCCATGCTGGCCTGTGCCCGGATCGGGGCCATCCATAGTGTAGTTTTCGGTGGCTTCAGCCCCACCTCCCTCAGGGACCGGATTCAGGATTGCCAGTCTTCAATGGTAATCACCGCCGACAACGGCCTGCGGGGCAGTAAACTGGTGCCGCTCAAGACCAATGCCGATCAAGCCCTTAAGGAATGTCCTACGGTAGAGAAAATGATTGTCGTCAACCGGGCCGGGAAGACAGAAATGCAAGCCGGCCGGGATATCTGGTGGCATGATGCGATAAACGCCCCGGATATCACCAACTACTGCCAACCGGAAGTGATGGATGCCGAAGACCCTCTTTTTATTCTCTATACTTCGGGATCGACCGGCAAGCCCAAAGGGGTGCTCCATACTACCGGCGGGTATATGCTTTACACTAATTTGACTTTTAAATGGATTTTTGATTATCACCAAGAGCAGACCCACTTTTGTACGGCTGATATCGGCTGGGTAACCGGACACAGTTACATCGTCTATGGCCCTCTCTCCGCCGGAGCCACCAGCCTG
>NZ_JBTSLF010000309.1:0-2747 GCF_054640775.1 Candidatus Aquicultor sp.
GCAATCGTTTTCTCGCGCTCCGTCCCGAGCAACCTTGTTGTAATCGTTGCCATGGTCACACAGCCAAATCCGAGGATGATAGGTACGACCGCCCTGCCGTTAAGTCCGATGGCGTTGAGCGCTCTATCTACCAACGTGGCAAGCCTCGGCAGGTAACCCGAGTCTTCCATCAAAGCAAGTGCCAGGTAAAATCCCAAAACGAGCGGCAGCAGCAACCCCAAAAGGTACGTTACTGTCATGGTCAAGAGACCGAACTCACCGACAAGTATCTGGCCGAACGGAGTATTTTGATTAACGAGCGGCGAAACGACGCCCCTGATAAACGGCTCCCAGTATCCCTTCATAATCGTGCCCTCGGTAAGCCCCACGATATCCTGCGCGATCAACACCGCAACCAGCTCATAAAGACCGTAGAGGATCATCGCGAGAATTGGGACGCCCGTAATCGGATCGAGAACAAGGCGCCCGATCTTCTGGCGGATGCTCTCGGTCAAAGCAACCTCGTGAACGACGTGCCCGACGATGTCGTTCACCCGCTCACGGCGGTGAACGTAGATTTCTTCCCGGTCATCAACGGGATCGACCCCATGCCGCGCCGCGACATAAGAATCGCCCTCTAACACCATCAACGCTTCGGGCTGCGAACCGACGCGGGAAAGCATCTCGTGGAGGCGCTTATGTAAAAACGGGTCCTGGTGACCTTCTCTCACCTCGGACAGGGCGGCTTCGACATCGGTCAACCCCTGTTTCTTAACGGCAGTCGTAGGGATAACGGGTACCCCGAGAAGGTCGGAGAGCAAGTCGGCGTCGATTACAAGCTCCTGCGCTTTCGCCTCATCCATAAAATTAAGGGCGATAACAAGCGGCAAGCCCATATCGATGAGCTGCAATGTTAAGAAGAGGTCCCGCTCGAGGTGAAGCGCATCGACCACGTTTACGATTTTATCCGCGCTTAAGATGATATCGCGGGCGACGGTTTCCTCGTCGTTAAATGAAGACACCCCGTAGATACCGGGCGTGTCGATGATAGCGTTGTTCCCATAGCGGGCTTGGGATATCTCGATCGTGGTCCCGGGATAGTTGGACACATCGACGTAGAGCCCGGAGAAGAAGTTAAAGAAGACGGATTTGCCTACATTGGGGTTCCCCACGAGAACGATCTTTTGGCAGTTCCCGGGCACGTCTAGCGCCAAGGAGCCGGTATGACAGTGACCGCCGTGTGTGGTCTTAACCGCGCCGCTGTCCTTTTCCACCGTTATCTCTCCTCTCGACCCTGATAGTACGCGCAAGCTCGCGACCTACCGCGATTTCTTGGCGGTTTTTCCTTAAAACGACCGGGCCGAAAGGGATCTTTGTATGGCAAACGACGGTGCTTCCCTCTCCAATACCAAATCTAATAAACTGGGTCTTAGCCATGCTGTCAGGAATCTCTTTTATGATAATCTCATCGCCGGTTTTTACTTGATCTAAGCACATTGTATCCTCCTTGAGATTGCGACTCTATCTCACCATCCATGCAAAAAAATTTATTTCTTTCCGGACGTGCATACCCTGCAATATCCGTAAATGTTCAGGCTATGGCCGGTTGGTCTAAAGTTCGCCTTTTCACAGGCCCATTGTTGGAGCTGCTCGATCAACGGCTCCTCAAATTCCTGCACGCTTCCGCACGTTAGGCACACCAGATGATCGTGATGCGGGTGCCCCGCCGTGTGCTCATACACCGAACGTCCTTCACCCAGGTCTATCTTCTCAACAAGCCCGCTTTCAACCAGAAGGTCCAAAGTACGGTAGACAGTCGCCCTCGATGCTTTGCTGCCCTTGGATTTCAAATGCTTTAAAAGCTCTTCGGCATCCATATGGTCGTGACTTGCAAAGACCTCTTCGGCGATGCATTGGCGCTCCGGCGTAAAGAGCAACCCTTTTGATTCGATATAGTTCTTAAACTGTAAAGACTCGCTGTTCATATCCCATCCCCATTGAGATTGTATCTCAATATTAGTGGATTAAAACGACCATGTCAACCAGTTTTCCAATGTTTTTCCGCCGGTCCGCATAATATGCGCTCGCTATCGAGCGTCCTGGAGCGCTCCCGCCTATTTACTTACCGATAATATAGACTTTATTCATGACATCGTAGTGTTGGATCTTATCCACGACATCCATGCCTTCGGTCACTTTGCCAAAAACGGTATATCCCCCATCGAGCATGGGTTGATCGTTGATGCAGATATAGAACTGGCTGCCGCCATCTTTAGTTTTTCCGTTATGCACCATCGCGACCGCACCCCTCAAATGGGGAACATCGTTGATTTCTGCGGCAACCGTATACCCCGGTCCCCCTAAGCCATCGTTGTCCTGGTTGTTGTCCCTGCTTAGCGGGTCGCCGCCCTGGATGACGTAGCCCGGCACAACCCTATGCCATCTGATACCGTTGTAAAAATTGGCATTTGCGAGCCGTATAAAGTTCGCGACGTTCTTTGGGGCTTTGTGGGGGAAAAGTTGAAATACTATTGTTCCCTTGTTCGTTTCGATTACCGCATAGGGCCACTTCGGTTTTTCGGGCTCACCCTGTGGTTGCGAGTCGTTGGTAGTGTCCGCCTGGACATCTGCCTGCTTTTTATCTGCGGAACCGCCCGCATCGGCGACCTTTCCGCCGCGCGAACAACCTATGCTGCCGATAGCAAGTACCGCAACAAATAAAATAATAAGGCCGAGTTTAATCCGGTTCATCAAATACCTCCTGTAAC
>NZ_JBTSLF010000310.1:0-2744 GCF_054640775.1 Candidatus Aquicultor sp.
ATGTTGTTGATGACTTCCATGGGGTTGGAACCATAACGTGCCACCACAGCAGCTCCAACCGCTTCCACACCATCCTTGTCAAGACCGCCACGGCGGGGAGCCGGTCCAAAACTCACTTTAGCCACGTCGCTTATGCGCACCGGCACGTTGTTGCGAACTGTAACCACAGCTTCCCTTAAATCGTCGAGGCTTTTAATGTAGCCCAGCCCGCGTATGACGTATTCCACTTTGTTGAGTTCGATTGTTTCGGCACCGATATCCAGGTTGCTTTTTTTCACAGCCTGCATGATATCCATCACCGAAACACCAAAGGCTTTCATGGCATTGGGATCGATGTCCACCTGGTATTCTTTCACAAATCCACCAATGGTGGCCACCTCCGAAACTCCGTTTGAAGCAGAAAGTGAATACTTTACATAATAATCCTGGATTGTTCTCAATTCCTGCGGATCCCAGCCACCAGTAGGTTTTCCGGTTTTCGGGTCGCGTCCTTCGAGGGTATACCAGAAAATTTGTCCCAGCGCAGTGGCATCGGGTCCCAGAGCAGGTTGTACACCTTGAGGTAAGGTCCCGGTCGGGAGTGAGTTTAGCTTTTCGAGAATACGCGAGCGGCTCCAGTAAAATTCGATGTTGTCTTCAAAAATAATGTAGATAAACGACATCCCAAACATGGAGGTGCTGCGAATGGTTTTTACCCCCGGAATACCTAACAAGGAGGTCGTTAACGGGTAGGTGATCTGGTCTTCGATGTCCTTTGGTGAGCGGCCCATCCATTCGGTTGCAACAATCTGCTGGTTGTCGCCGATATCGGGGATGGCATCCACAGGCACCGGATTACGGGGTAACGGTCCTGTTTGCCAGTTAAAGGGTGCATATACGGTCCCCAAAAGGATGAAGACGATGAACAACAAAAGGGTGATTACCTTGTTCTCAAGGAAGAATTTAATGGTTTTATTTAACATGGGTTCATGATTATGATTTCGTGACTCAATGAGTAAAATTAAGATATAATCAGCGCTTTCAGGTATTTAAAGCACTAAATAAATCAATCAATTGAGTGAAATCATAACAGGAAGGTCTGCAGGTTCGAAAGAACCCGTTGTACCGTGAGTGGGGGCGGAGTTTGCGGGGTGTGTATAAGATTTGTGGTGATTTCGGGTACCTTGATCAACAACAATTGTATTTCGGCAGGCACTAAAGTGGCTATCTGTGTGAAATCAAATTCAAAGGTTGTAAGCGAGAAATCGTCTTTCAGTTTGATGGTAATGGTTTCGTTGTGGCACAGGTCGCAGGGTCCATCGCAGCAGGATTCAGGGGTTGAGTTGATGCTGACCGATTCGAAAGAGGATCCACAATAATGCTTTGAGATCGTCAAACCCATACTGGTCACCGCTATAAGCAGTGCCAGAAATATATGACTGATCTTTTTTAACATTTTAAAGGATTAGACTGCAAAAGTAAACACAATTGTAATAAAACTTGTATATAATTCTTTAAAATATGTATATAATTATTCAACCTAATATTATATATCTGATAACGAGCGCCTTGACTCTTTAGTTGATTTTGTAAATTCGGAGGGAGACATACCTGTTACATTTTTAAATTGCTGTGATAAATGTTGACTTGAACTATAGTTTAACTGATGTGCGATTTCACTAATGTTTAACTCTTGATATATTAGAAGTTCTTTGGCTTTTTCTATCTTTTGAAGTATAAAGTATTTTTCTAATGTTTTACCTTCGACATCTTTGAATAAACTACTTAGTGAAGTGTAATTTTGCCCTAAGAGTTCAGGCAGCAATTCACTTAATTTCCCAATCTTTTCTGGATCATTCTGATGATGTACAATGTTAATTATGGAATTTTTAATTCTCATAACTAACTGTGCTTTTTTATTACTTAACAGCTCAAACCCCTGAGCCGAGATCGCATCACTAAATTTTTTCACAAACTCGGGATTAATGCCATCAGATAACGTCACCTCACCTAATTTAACGGTTGTAAATCCTATATTTAGCTTAATAAGTTCTGCTTCAACTGCGCTTATGCATCTTGGGCATACCATTCCCTTAATAAACAATTTGTTAGCATCCATACCTGCAAAATTATAAAAAAACAAACCAAATAAGAAAGTTAATATAGTATATAGAACTAAAAATCCCACGTGCATGGGGTCAAGTGTTACTTTGTGTAGAGAATGTTGACTTTTTATTGGTAGGCTTTATTATTTGGGCACAACAATTTTTTATAAATGTTTTTTGATTACAAATAAATGTGGGTGAAAACATAAAGATTTTTCCAAAGTTATCAAAGAGAAAAACACAGTTAAAATAATAAGGTGGATATACCGGCCCATATGACTATATACAGTTTGTGTGGGGTAAAACCAGGACATTAATTTAATGAATTGATTTGTTGCGACTTAAACTGAGGAATGGTATAAACACCCGTTACGATATGCAATAAATTCGCATGAATGGATATAAAGGTGGAGATGCACTTGCCGCAGACATGAAAATACGCCTAAGGGGGTTGGTCTGATGGATACGATTTAACAGATTAACCTCCTACAGAGAACTGTACTTCAATTTACTAATTTCCTGTCAAAGAAGCACAGAAACCCTGCTTGCCTGGCAGTTTGCTGTTAGAGCCTAGTGCTTGGTTTTTATTCCTTAAATTTTCAGACAATTTATTTTTTATTGAAATACTTTTGAATTATTGAAAGTAATTCATCTTTGTTA
>NZ_JBTSLF010000311.1:0-2734 GCF_054640775.1 Candidatus Aquicultor sp.
TTGTTTTTCTTCATCTGATAAATTCCCCTGGGTTTTGTCTTTCAGCATGGCCAGGGTATCGATCGCGTGCTTGGCCAAGGGTAAATCTTTTTGCTTTTCCCCTGAAACCGGGTGGGGGAATTCCCCTAAATGGAACAAGACCTCGGTGCTCAAAGAGACTATAAAAGTTGCGAAATTAACTTCGGGCAAAGGAGGATGTGGGGGGGATTCTTTCTGTTCAACCTGTTCCTGAATTTTTTCCTCTTGTGGGGTGCTTTCCCTCACCGCAGATTCCTTTTCCGGTTCCGAAAAAATTTTCCTGCGGTCCTTAAATACAAAGCCTTTTTCTTCATTTTCGGACATGGCCCGCCTTCCTCCTCAATTTCTTTTTTTTCATCCTTTTTCAATGGTTACAATTTTACTGTATAATAAGGATGAATTGTAAAAAAATCAATACCTCTTTCCTCTGAGTTTATAACCCTAAGGGATTATGTGTAAATTATCGCCTTCCTCTGTTCCTCTGATGCCGGAACCTGGAATATGAAAATGAGTTTGCTGAAAGGTGATTAACATGCATTCTTTCCGTTTTTAGTCGGGGGAGTTGTTAAGGTTATTGACACTTGACAATGAAAGAAGTTAAAATAAAAACTATCAATAAACTCTGAGGATATATATAAAATTATGAATTCTTTTGAGAGCTTAGGGAAGGCACTGCTCTTTTTTGGTCTGATCCTGGTGGTGGTCGGTACAATTTTCCTTCTCTGGCCCAAGATCCCCTGGATTGGGAAATTGCCCGGAGATATATTCGTTAAGGGAGAGAAGGTTTCTTTTTATTTCCCGATCGCCACCTGTATCATCATCAGTATTCTTCTGACCGTTTTGTTTTCCCTCTTCAAACGTTAACTCGAGAAATGACCCTTCAGGCGTCACTTTTACCATAACGGGAAATAATTCTATTGATGATTTCCGAGGTGGAAATCGAAGGGACTAACTCCACCCTGCGCACTTCCCCACCATAGGAACTCACCAGATCGGCTCCGATGATTTTGTCCATGGACCAGTCCGCCCCTTTAACCAGAATGTCGGGCCTGACTTCTTCAATTAACTTATAAGGATCAGCTTCATCAAAGAGGACTATATAGTCCACACACTCCAGGGCGGCCAAAACCTCGGCCCGTTGCGCTTCCGATATTAAGGGGCGCGCCGGATCTTTAATCTCTCCTACGGATTGATCGCTGTTTAAACCGATGACCAAGCAATCTCCTAAGAGCCTGGCCTCCTGGAGATAGCGGACATGGCCGACATGGAGGAGATCAAAACATCCATTAGTGAAGACGATTTTTTGTTTTTTTCTTTTGAGATCGCTGATCAACCCGGCAATCTGAGGGCGAGCAATAATTTTATTTTTCATTCCGTTCCTACTCGGGCCAGGGTCAAAATAATGATTTCTCTGGCCCCGGATTTTTTTAAAACCTTGGCGCATTCGTTTACCGTCGCTCCGGTAGTAAAGACATCATCAACCAAAAGAAGGCGTTTGTCCAATATTTCCTGCTTTTTCCTGACGGCAAAGGCCCCCCGGACATTCTTGGCACGTTCCGAATGATCAAGCTGAACCTGAGGGATGGTATTTCTGACCCGCCTGAGTGCCCCGGTTAAGACCTTCTTGTGGTGGATTTTTCCCAGGGTTTTTCCTAAAAGAAGGGCTTGATTAAAACCCCGTTCCCGCAGCCGGACCGGATGAAGCGGGACCGGGATGATGGCCTCAAAGGGTATATTTTCTAAATTAATTTTGTTCCAGAACCAGCTTAAGGGGCGGGCAAGATTGACCTCTCCTTGATATTTAAAACGCTGGATGGCCTCGGCCAGAACGCCTTGATACAGGGCTGCCGCCCGGCCCCAATCAAAAGATGTCTTCTCCCGGAGGCAGTCGGCACATAAGTGCGAAGTCGACCCTTTGGGGAATGGCCGGCCGCAGCGGGGACAATAGGGATCGAACAGCCATTTAATATCTTTTTCGCAGGCTGGGCACAGTCCGGGAATTTCTTCACCCTGGATATTTAATAAGGTACGGCAAAAATGGCATTTCTCCGGGAAGAAGAGGGAAACGAATCCGGACCCCCAGGGACCCTTTATCCCAGGCGCTCGATTAGAGACTGGCCAAATTGGGAACATGAAACCTCATGGGCACCGGACATTTGGCGGGCCAGATCATAGGTGACAACGCCTTCCGAGATAGTCCTTTGAATAGCCGTGTAAATCGAGTCCGCTGCTTCCTGCCAGCCCAGATGTTCCAAGAGCAGGGCACCGGAAAGGATCAAAGACCCCGGGTTTACCTTGTTCATACCGGCATATTGAGGGGCCGAGCCGTGGGTGGCTTCAAATATCGCGCAATCATCCCCCAGGTTGGCCCCCGGGGCCATGCCCAAGCCCCCAACCTGGGCCGCCAGGGCATCGGAAAGATAGTCCCCGTTCAGATTACCGGTGGCAATAACCGAGTATTCGGAAGGGCGCAAAAGGACTTGCTGGAACATCATGTCGGCAATCCGGTCCTTGATGATGACTTTTCTCAGAGATTGTTTGTCGTCGGGTTGCCGGTCATATTCCGCTTCAGTCAAGGTTTCATTGGGGAATTCTTTCTGGGCCAGTTCATAACCCCAAGTGCGAAAGGCCCCTTCGGTAAACTTCATGATGTTACCTTTATGGACCAGTGTGACACTCGGTTTGCTGCGGCGTAAGGCATATTCGATGGCCCGGC
>NZ_JBTSLF010000312.1:0-2730 GCF_054640775.1 Candidatus Aquicultor sp.
CCACCCCTGCCTTCGTTTACTATCTTTGTAAAATAAAGAGAACCGCCCCCGTTATCGATGCTCGGGGAATTTTAACTTTACAGTTAAGGTGACATCTTGGCTCGGCAATAACCGCAGAAAGAAGAGAACCCTTTTAACTCCCCCATCCAAAAATGGCACTTTGGATGATCTTGTTTAGATAGGCTATTTGCGGGGGTGTAAAGTAGGCTCCCTTAACCCGATGGGTTTTTCGGCGAAATTCTTTGGCGTGTTCTTCTGACCAGAAGAAAACACTCTCCTTTCAAAAGGCCTCTATGATATTGGGATCTTTCAGACGACTTAAATCCACGTCCGGGACAAAGATGATGGGATGACATTCGCTATCCTGGCAGCGACACCGCATATCGCTATCAAGCTCTAATTTCATAGGCTTTTGGCAGTGGGCACATTCGGTGTCCACCGTGATGGTCACTTCTTCCTTTCTCAGTTGCCCTTGCACGAAGGGCGTCGCGAAGGCGTCTACTGCTCAGGCGGCATATAACCGTTCCCCTGATCCAAAAGTGATGGCGTGCGGTGTTTTTTCGACGGTCACAGGATAGGCCCATATCACTTGTCCCTGATTGTTTTTAACCAGGAAAGTCATATGATCCTCCAAATCCTGTAATATTTCCCTGGTCCGGTTCAAGGGAATATCCAATTCACGGGCCACCATTTCCGGCGGTATAGGACCACCGACACGAGGCATCTCCCTGACCACAAAATGATGGATCCGCCTATGTTCCAAGGACATGAATTGGGTGGATTGGCTTATTTTGTGTTTTTTCTTTGCAATTTGTTTCTCCCAGAGAAAAGAAGGGACGCCAATCGTGGTATGACTCACCCCGGTTAATAGTTTTTTTCCCATTATTATCCTCCTTCGTCATTTGAGTTACCCCAAGTTAACATTTCAAGTAATCATTTAGTTTTAAGATACTAAAAACAGAAATAAAAAAATTTTATCCTAATTTTTTAAAAAACTCTTCCATATGGGACAGGAAGCCCTCGATGGCCATTCGATCGGTCACAGATATCTTACTAAAATAATCATTAAAAATATTCAAGGCCGGGGCCTGCTGTTTCTGAAAATCCTGAATGGCCTCTAACCCGGACTTTGTGAAAGTAACAGTCAGTTCGTTTTTCTGGGCCGGGTCTTTGGTTTTTATAATGATGCCTTTCCGTTCCAGTCGGGTCAGGGTCTGAGAAACCGCCCCATTGCTGATACCTAATTTTTGGGCCATCTTAACAGCATTGAAGTCAGGGTTTTCGTTTATAACCTGCATTAAATGAATTTCCGAGGGGTAAAGATGTATCTTTTTATATTGGAAAACACTCCGTTTATCCAAGAAAAGTAACTGATTTACAACCCGGCGTAATTGACCGGCAACTTTTTTTGTTGGAGTGTTCATGTGTTGTTTTTAGTATCTTAAAACAGAAAAGTCAAGCTATTTTTCTTTTCATATTAAGCCTCATGTCTCCATGGGGCACCATGAAGTGAAAAGAGGTGAATTCTTCAATAATGACATGCCTTAAGATGGTCGAAGGATTCAAGGACCGCCGGGCGGAGGGAAATAAGTTTCACAAACCCTGGCCTAAATCATAAATCCACCCCCCTCATGATAGTTTTTGGTTGCAAATTTTTCTCGATAAAGGGAAGATTCTTACTTGGTGAGTCCAATGGCTATTATAAGCGACAGAAGAAAGCATCCAAGATATCCGATTAACGTTCCTGTTTTCATTTTCTACCCAGAAAAAAGGGCCGTAGCCCACACTCTGGATATGGGACTGGGAGGAATGAAAATATATACCGACAAGGTTTTCCCTTCCCGACGAGATTTTTTGTTTCAAATAGTTCTGCAACGAAAAACCATTTGGGTTAAGGGACGATTCGTTTTCGAACAAACCCAACCCGAATTGATGAATTTCTCATGTATTAAGTTTGAAGAGACTGCGCAAGAATGCATTCATAATCTGAAGGAATTTCTCTCACATCAGCAGCATTTATTGAAAAAAGAGTGCCTTGATATGGAGGTTCGAATCCGAGAAAGGGAGGCAGCATTGGCTAAAGCCAATGAATTGTTGAAGGTTGAGATTGAAAGACGGAAGAGAGAGGGGCAGGTTATCAAGGAGGTGGGAGAGCGACTTGGGTATTTATCATCGGTATTTTCGGATGATCGAGAAAAAAGAATAAGAATGACCGTCCAAGGGCTTGATGACCGTATTGAGGCCTTGCTAGTAGCGATTACCAATGGGCTTAATAATATTCACCTCCTTTTCAAGGAGGGGAAGGTTGCCGACCAGATCGCTTTTGAGCAAATAATTTTCAGCATTCAAAACAATTATAAAGAGATCCGGAGGGTTCTGGAGAACTTAGGACCATCCATTTTGGATGAACTCGGATTATTGGGGTCTATTGGCTACCAATGCCAGGAGCTTCAGAATATTTATTACGGGATCCAGAACGAAAAGGAAGAGGATGTCCTGGAAGATTCCGGATTCGGCGAAATTCAATTTGTACAAGGCCGAAAAGACAGTTGATTATTTTCTGAAAGCGTGAAACCTCATCTTTTGAAATAATATAAGATTTTAAATGGTAATCAACAGGGGTGGCTTAATTTTTTTCCTTTTTTAAAAGGAACTAACCTATTTAGGAGGGCGATATGGAAAAACACGAGGAAGGAATGGAGAAGCTTTTAACTATTGAAAAAACCATAA
>NZ_JBTSLF010000313.1:0-2717 GCF_054640775.1 Candidatus Aquicultor sp.
CCGCCGGGAGTTCGCTCCGGCCGTATGAGCTTCTCTTCTTCATAGTAGCGAATCTTGCTTATCGATAGATCGGGATAGCGTGGTTTTAGATGATCTACGACTTCCCCAATCGTTAGGTAATCCCTCTTTGGCGGCATATCGTTCCTCCTCTCAACATTTCGGCTTTGAACAACGCTGTTATATGCCCTGCTGCATCCCAGCTATTTCTTTGCTACAAATACCAGCTTAAATTTTCCGATTTGTATCTCGTCGTCTGATTCAAGCTCGGTCGCTCCATCGATACATTGCTGATTGACATAGGTACCGTTCAGGCTGCCGGCATCGACGATCGTAACTGCGCCGCCCATTGTGATCTTAGCGTGGTTTCGCGAGACTGTGACGTCGTCCAGAAAGATATCGCTGCTCGGGTCGCGTCCCAAAGTTATTTCATTTTTCGCTAAATTGAATTTCTGACCTATAAAAGGGCCTTTTGTGACGACCAGAATCGGTCCTTCGGTGGGCACGATCCTTATTTCGCGGTATTCCTCTTCGACCTCAATCGGTGAGAGAGAAATAGTCGTCTCGATTTCTTGAGCGTGGTCAAGCGGCTCTCCGCATTTTTTGCAGAACTCAGCGCTATCTTCATTTGTGCTGCCGCATTTACCGCATTGCATATGTGCGCTCCAGTTACTTATTTTTATCATAAGCCCTTGCTTTTAACGCCCTTGTGGAGCGCTAAGAAGCTTGCATACTTGCTTTGATTCTCTGTTCATATGTGGCGAGAAGCTCTTTGTTTCCAAGAACGTGCTCTAAGTGACCGTGGTCGATATTATCTTTTACATACGGGTCATTAAGCACCTCGCTGAGATTTCTACCTGCACGGAGTTCTTTGATGATGTAATCAGCCATCCTATCCTCTAAGATGTTCTTGAAACCCTCTTTAAAGAACTCATTAATCGCCGCTTTAATCCGAGATTCGGGCACCACATATCCTCCTTTGTTTGCGCTCGACGCTTCCGGCTTCTAAAATACGTCCTCGTCGGAGACATCGACCTTTGAAACAGTCGTCAAGCCGCGGGCAAGGATTTGGCTCAGGCGGTCTACGTCTGCACCTGAGATAACATCGCCGCCGTCCTCGCGTCTTTTCTTCAGCCGGCCAACCAACTCTGCCCTCAGGATATCGATCTTGCCATGAAGCACCCTGCGGCGATAAGAGACGCGCTCTTCTTCGTCGCAAAGTTGATCCAGGATCTGTCGAAGTTCTTCGTCCGGTTTGCTTGCAATGTCTAGCAGTGCATTATTGAGGTCTAACTCGTTATTTTTGTCCATATCCCATCCCTCATTACTGATCTATCCGAAGTTTATCACACAACCCTGGCTGCTCCTAGATGCCCATTGCAGGTTCTTGGGCTAATTCTTTACTAATCTAAAGATAGACTTGAGTGTTTAAAAAATCCAGTGTTTTTTGAAATTAATTTATCTTTTGCTTGCATCAAGGGTTCCACCTAAGAACCGGATGCCTGGCTGCCTCGGCTTCGTTAAGCCGGCTTATAGGGGTTATGTGGGGGGCGTCCTTTACGAGGTCAGGGGTTTCGATTGCTTCTGTCGCGATTATTTTCAAGGCCTCGATAAAGCTATCGAGGGTTCTCAGACTTTCGGTTTCGGTCGGCTCTATCATAAGCGCTTCTTCTACGATGAGCGGGAAATAGATCGTTGGCGGATGGATGTAGTAATCAAGGAGGCGTTTTGCGATGTCGCGGGCCCTTACGTGAAGCTTCTTTTGTTTGTCCGCAGACAGTACGAACTCGTGCATCGAGGGTACGTCGTACGGGAGCGTGTAGGTATCTTTTAGCTTGTCCTTGAGATAGGCTGCGTTTAAGACCGCTATGTCGCTTACTTTGTTCAAGCCGTCGCTTCCAAGCGCGCGGATATAGCAATACGCCCGCACCATAACCGCGAAGTTGCCGTAGAAGGCGCGAATCCTGCCGATCGAGAGCGGCCGGTTTGTGTCGAAGTAGTAAGCGCCGAGAGATGTGTCAAACGTAATGACCGGTATGGGCAGAAACGGCTCCAGCGTCTCGTTTGCGCCGACCGGGCCCGAACCCGGGCCTCCGCCTCCATGTGGCGTTGCAAACGTCTTGTGGAGGTTGTAGTGAACGACATCGAAGCCCATATCTCCCGGACGGGATTTACCGAGGATCGCGTTGAGGTTTGCGCCGTCACAATAGCTGAGGGCGCCGACTGCGTGGACCATCTCGTTTATCTTGAGGACGTTTTTGTCGAAAATGCCGAGGGTGTTCGGATTGGTAAGAAATATCGCGGCGACTTCTTCGTCAAGAAGCCCTGCCAGCGCATCGATGTCGACGCCGCCCTGGTCGTCTGATGGGACCTGGATCACTTTGTAGCCGAGCATGTGGGCCGTCGCCGGGTTTGTGCCGTGAGCCGAATCCGGGATGATGACCGTGCTTCTCGGGTTGCCCTGGTGCTCATGGTAGGCGCGTATCATGGCCATGCCGGTAAGTTCGCCGTGCGCCCCGGCGGCGGGCTGAAGGCTTACCCTCTTCACCCCACCTATCTCGGCCAACCAAACGCCAAGCTCATACATAAGCTTCAAGGCGCCCTGCACCTGCGTTTCATCCTGGTAGGGGTGGATCGTCGAGAATCCTTTTAACCGTGCCGCGGCCTCGTTGATTTTCGGGTTATACTTCATCGTGCAGGAGCCAAGCGGATAGAAAACC
>NZ_JBTSLF010000314.1:0-2711 GCF_054640775.1 Candidatus Aquicultor sp.
ATCCCAGGCAGAAGTGATTGCTCTTTTTGTATTTCCTCCTATATAAGGGTTGTCTTCTTTGATTCCAGGTATTTGGGCTTTTACGTTTTTGCTGCAATTGTCTTTAAGCACGAAATTCCACATGCCCTTTCTGGTGCTGGCACCCTGTCCCTCCGGCCTTGATTTTCCAGCGACTGCATCCGTTGTGTTCGCGGCCACCTTGGCGTTCAGTTGCCGGCTCAACCTGCCCGCCCACATATTAACGCGCTCCTTTCCATAGTCTGACGGGCTGCCGGCATGGAGCATGCGCGTGAAGTTCTCCACGTCAGCCAGGAGTTGAGCTTCAGTGCCGCTGGTGATGCCGCCTACAAAAAAAAGACCGAAGGAGTGATACCATGGCCCCATGCGGTCGGAGAACTTGGGATCACCTTCCGGGCGCAGGTCGATCAGCTTGTTGGCAATATCCGAGGGAGAGATTGTGATGACCCCCGAGTTGTCCCAGCCAATCATTGCCTGTTGATGCAGGCGCTGGGTGTAGGTGACTTCCTTAAGCAGGTTGTGGGCCGTGATTGTGGCCAGCCAATAGTCGTTTCCGCACACGTCCAGGGAGGCCGCCAACACATCCTGCGGTTTCACCCTGCCGCTCATCTTCAGGATCCTCGCGGTCAACTTGGCCTCGTAGCTGTTCTTACCTCCGTCCTTGGTCAGCTTGACGTAAGGGTTTTTCTCCAAGTCCGAGCTCTTGCCGCTGTCTGTAAGCAGGGTGGCGAGCTCGTTGTCGCTGCGCCGCTTTATCAGCGCACCCGACGCGATGCGGGTGCGAGATATGCGGGTGTACATGATGCTCTTTTCCCACGGAGGGAACTTCCTTCCTGCGACCACGGCTACCATGGCCGGCCCGATCTCGCCGTTCAGAATCTGGTCGGCCTCATTGTTCTGCGACAGTGCCTCGCTCAAGCCGCCGAGATGCTTGATCTCATCATCCGCGGCCCCCACGAGACCTACTGACCACACGATCAGCACCACCACGGCGAAGCAGGCGCCAATCAGAATCTTATCTCGTTTCGATGTAATTTTCATGTAAGGTGCCCCCTCTTTTAATTTCCTTTAGGTAAACCCCCGGCTTTGCCGGAGGGACAAAATAATTTGCCGGTTCCAGAATAATAAAAAGTTTGACAAGAACTTCCTTTTTGATGAAAAGACTATAAGGAAAGGGAAAAGCACGGTCAAGAAGAAAAGCAGGGCTGGTGGTGAGGGGACATAGGGGAACCACTAAGGCGAGACGATCCGCTGCAAGGCATCTTTCGTTCATTTGATTTTGATGCTGTTAATACTTTCTCTTAGAACTTTTTCATATTTCTTAAATTCTTCTTTCGAAGAATTAAAATTAAAAAACAGCGTCTGATTATTGTATCCGGTGACCAGCATGATGTTATAAATGTCAGTATCTATGGCAGTCGATGTTAATTCAAGATATACCCACTTTTTTCCCGATAATTCTATTATTTTATTTTCTTTCCATTTCAAACCCGGTATCCTTTTGGGGAACATTTCCGTGAATCCAGCCCTAAGTTCGTCTATTTTTACCTGTGAGATATCGTTCGGCTTAACATCATAGGCAATTGTTGTCCCTGTCGATTCGTTTCCAATAACATATTTGGGCGCATTTGATGATGGATACTTGATTTTAATTATTTCTTCAGGAAGAGGTTTAAACCCTTCTGGTGCTTCAAACGTAATATGATCATTTTCTAACGAAATTATCTTTCCATGACCCGATGATGCGCTGGGCATCAAACGCTTCAGTTCATGCCGTGCTTGGCGAATACTTATGTACCACGCCCCCTCACGAAATTCGGCTATCTCTCGAATCGTGGTTTTTCCCCAGTCTGAGATCGCTATCTCATCATCCTCACTGACCCTTATTCGGAGGAGCTGCTTATTATTTAAAAACCCATCAAGTCCTTGTTTCCAAGTCCACATCAACTTTCCGTATTTCTCGGTCCAAATATAAATCGAAACTTGTGAATCAGTTTCATTATTTATCCTGATTTCACCATCCCGGGAATGTCTGGGATGCTGTGCATAAACTGCAACGGGTAGTACCATGGACAAGACGAGAAGTATAACAACAAGGCGACTCCCTTTCATACCATTTACCTCCTTAAGATTTTAAATGGTGAGAGTATAAAACACGATCAATTAAGGGTCAAGGGGAATAGAGGGAAATGTGGTAGCAAAGTTAAAATCAATGATCATCCTTTTGGGCCAGTCGGGTGGCTATTTCTCGTACTAAGCGAAAGGCTCGGTCCAAGTCAAAGGCCTGATAATCGTCTTCACGAAGAACCGGCTTGAGATGCGTTTCCGTTTGTTGCTGCAACAATGATCGGCGTTTTTCAGAAACATCAATGGGTTCATTGCCCGGCACATCTATTTTGGATTGAATAAGTCGTTCCAATTGTTTATCGCGAGAGTCCAATCCAAGTCTTCGAGAAGCATAATCAATATCAAAGAAATCCCGAATGGCCGCTTCTCGACGGGTTAAGGCCGCCCTGAATTTTTCCGCGTAGGCTTCTATTTTGGAAATACAGGTCATGGTCACCGGTTCAACTATCGGTCTGTTTAATAGGGGATCAAGAAGAATCGTTTGGACCTTTCGCCTGACAGTTGGGGTCTGCAAAGGTTCCCGCAGTCCGATCTCAATCTTGATGGTTTCCTCTTGATCCATAAAA
>NZ_JBTSLF010000315.1:0-2704 GCF_054640775.1 Candidatus Aquicultor sp.
GGTCGGCTCGGGCCGCAGCCCGGGTCAGCCGGGGATCGACCACGATCAGTTTCGCGCCGGCATCCAGGGCTACGGAAAAGGGCTCACCCTTGTAACAGTCGGGGTTGCTGATAACGACGTTGTTCCCCCACATCATAAGACACCTGGGATGATTTTCGTAATCCACAATCGGATTGGTCCCGCAAGTCAGGATGCTTGTGGCTATCCGGGGGCCATAGCAGAAATGACCGGCGGTGAGGACATTCGGGGAGCCAAGCAGGTTGGCGATACGATAGATGGCCGCCTCATTTTCCCGGCCGGTCCCATAGCCAAAGACGATGGACTCGGCCCCGTATTTTTCCTTATATTTCAGGATGCGCTCGGCGATCGTATCCAGGGCCTCATCCCAGGAAATACGTTCCCATTGTCCACTGGCCTTAGGGCCGACCCTTCTCACCGGGTAGGTGAGCCGGTCAGGGTGGTAAACGAGCTGGAGGGAGGCTAACCCTTTGCTGCACAAGGTCCCGTGATTGATGGGGCAGTCCGGGTCGCCGGCTATCCTGGCAATCCTGCCGTCCTTGACAAAAACCAAAACCCCGCAGCCGCCATGACAATTCCGGCAGTGGCTCCTGACCACGGAATCATACCCGTAAACCTCCATCTCCCGTTCGATATTCGAAACCAGGAACTCAACCATTTACTCCTCCAATACAGTTCATCGCCGCCGATAAAGTGGCAGAAAGTATTTCAAGGCCAAATACCCCATACCCAGGCAGTTTAAAAAAAGCAGTGAAATATGGCAACTTTAAAATGAGACTTTTGAAGTCTGAGCCTGGATACCATAGAAAGAAAAGGGAGTGTTCCCTGTGATCAAGCGTATTTTTTTAAAGCCCGCTTTAACTCTTCCTTTACCCCCTCCCTCAATTCCGGCGGTGAAACCACCTCTACATGGGGCAGCCAGCGATAAATCCAGGGGGTGATCCCTTCCAGGCCGTTGACCGTAAACCGCAATTCCAGTCGGCCATCCTTAAGGATTCGCTCCCGTTGGCTTTCATGCCATCGCTTTCTTTGCAAGTAGGGGCGGCTCTCGGCATCGAACCTCAGGACAATCTCCTCCGGTTCCCCGTCCACCACGGTGCCAAAGGCCCCGGACAGCTCTTCCTCCGGAGCGATATTCCTGGGGATGAAATGTTCCTCCAAAACCTTTAGGCCCATAATCCGATCCAGGGCAAAAGTCCTGACATCTTCACGGAGATGGCAATATCCCCGGAAGTACCAAAAGTCATCCTCGAAAAATAGATAGTAAGGGTCCACCTTCCTTTTGGTCTTTTCATCGGAATAAAGGGGCCGATAAGTCATCTTAATTTTCTGGAAATTCATAATAGCCTGATGGATAGCCCCGATATGACCGGCCACCTTCTCCGGCAGAGGTCCTCCGGAAAGGACAATATGCCGGGGGAGTCCCGGCTTTTTTACCGAAAGTTTCTCTTCGATCCGTTTCATGCTGTCTTCCCAGCCGCTGCCCATGCCTGAAATCATCTTCCGGGAAATGCCCAGGGCCAATGTTTCATCCAGGGACAAATCCGGCCTTTTCAAACTGTAGCCTTCCATAAACCGATATCCTCCTTGTTCTTTATCAAATATGATAGGAAACCCTGCTGCCTGTACGGTAGTCAGATACCGAAAAACCGTCCTCCCGCTAACCCCCAGTTCTTCCCTCAATGAATCCACCGTCACCTTCTCCCCGCTGTCCAGTTTATTCAGGATCAGCATCAGCGAATCAAATTTATAGGACATTGTATCCTCCCATTTGGAAATTAAAATATCCTATCAGACTGACAGCATTGTGTCAGTAGGAATTAAAAAAAGTCAACTCGCCATGGAATTTAAATATTTCCGTCATGCTCCTGTAACACAAAGATGTTTTTCTTTAGAAATGGGTAGGAAATCTAATAAATTAATCCATAGACAACAAAAGAATCAGATATTACAATGAACCACATCATGGCCAAACCAAAAATCCTTATCGTGGAAGATGATCCCGATATTTTAGAACTCCTTCATTTTAATCTGGAAAAAGAAGGCTATCAAACCTTCCGGACTGAAAATGGAGAACAGGCGGTCGTTTTGGCCCAAAAACATACTCCCGACCTGGTTCTTTTGGACCTCCTCCTTCCGGGCATGGACGGGCTGGAAGTCTGCCGGCGACTGAAAAGGGACCCGGCCCTGCAGCATATTCCTATTATAATGGTCACAGCCAAAGGAGAAGAAATGGATCGGGTCGTAGGACTTGAGTTGGGGGCTGATGATTATATCGTCAAACCCTTCAGTATCCGGGAACTCATTCTACGCATTCACAAGTTATTGGATCGTCGGGAGAAACAAGGCCCCCCTTCCGTTTTGAAAGCCGGTTCCCTTTTCCTGGACATGGAGGCCCATACCGCCAAGCTGGAAGATACCTGGCTGGATCTGACGGCTACCGAATTTCGTCTGCTGGCCCATTTGATGCGGACCCGGGGAAGGGTTCAGACCCGGGAAATCCTTCTGGATAAAGTCTGGGGATATTCCTTCGAAGGTTATTCCCGGACCATAGACACCCATATTCGAAGAATTAGGATCAAATTGGGATCTTATCAAGACTTAATTGAAACGGTCCGGGGGGTCGGATACCGTTTCCGGAACTGAAAATATGAGCCTGCGCTGGTACCTTAAAATCCTTTCAGCC
>NZ_JBTSLF010000316.1:0-2701 GCF_054640775.1 Candidatus Aquicultor sp.
CGAAACAGGAGTAGGTGCGTTTCAAGGGCGATCCGCAGTTTCTCGTGCGTGTATTCGTGCGAGAGCAGTTGGCGCTCTTCCTTTATCAACCCTTCCTCTTCAATAACGTCCAGGCCGACACCGCTTAAGATACCGCTCTGCAGGCCTTCCACCAATGCCGAGGTTTCGACCAGGCCGCCCCGGGACGTGTTGATTAAAATCGCTCCTTGTTTCATCTTATGGATATTTCTTCGATTGATCATGTGGTGGGTATGCGGATTGTACGGTGCGTGCAGGCTTACCACATCGGATATTCGAAGCAATTCGTCCAGGTCTTCATATCTAAAACCCAGGTTTTTGGCCAAGAGTTCGTCGCGTCTGACGTCGAAGACTGCGACGTTCATCTCGAAGCCGTGGCCCATTCGGATGACGTGCTGCCCGATGCTCCCGGCGCCGACCACGCCGATCGTTTTGCCTTTTAGATCAAAGCCGCGAAGCCCCGTCAGGTCGAAGTTGCCGCGACGGGTGCGCTCGACCGAAGGCAATATTTTTCTCGACAGGGCGAGGATGAGCGCGAATGTGTGCTCGGCCACCGTGTTGTCCCCGTAGAAGGGCACGTTTGATACCTCAATGCCCTTGGTCGCGCACGCCTTAAGGTCGATATGGTCGAATCCGGTCGACCGGGTGGCGATCATTTTTAGGTTCGGCAGCTGCTCGATCACGCTTTTATCGATATCCGAGTAGATAAAGGGCGAGATCACCTCAAAACCTTTAGCGAACCCGACGGTATCGACCGTGAGCGGCTCGGTGAAAAAAGCGAACTCAAATTCGCCGCTGAGGTGTCCCTCGATGTATGCTTCCTCCCAGGGTTCTATTTCAAAAAAGGCAACTCTCGCGGGCATATAAACCATCTCCATCAAGGCAATCTATTGCTTATAGTCTCTCTATCTAGTTACCCGCTCGCGAGAATAATTATTCTCGCGAGCAGAGCAATGGAACAATTGACAATAGAACAATAGAACTTTGGGAATATGGATATGCTTCAAGGGAAGTTAAGCGTGACAGTGCGGTCCAATGCTCTATTGATCCATTGCTCCACAGTTACGTTAGCTGGCCGGCTCCTGTGTAACAAGACAAACGAGACGGGAAATGCACGGGAAATGCTCTAGTGTCTCAACACTCAAGTTTTTTAACGAGCACCATATTCGCACGTTTCCTACATATTTAAGATCCTCGTTATTTTAAATATCTCACAATAAGTGTATAATTTTTGATGTTTAAAAGCTGTCTTAAGCCATTTGGCGTTTGGTAAGGGTAAACAGGATTAGGAGTTATTGCTTGATGAGCCTAGCTGTTTTGGTTTTAGCGGCGGGGGAAGGAACTCGTATGAAATCCTCCCGTCCGAAAGTGCTCCACCCCATTTGTGGGGAGCCGATGATTCACTTCGTTTTAAAATCCGTAAGAAGCCTCGATCCCGAGCGGGCTATCGTTATCGTCGGCCACCGGGCCGATGAGGTAAAGGCCGCCCTTGAAGGAGTCGAGTGTGCGCTCCAGCGAGAACAGCTGGGCACTGGTCACGCGGTCTGCGTGGTTGAAGAGATGCTGGCTGATTTTACCGGTACCGTTATCGTTCTTAGCGGGGACACGCCCCTGCTTCGAGCCGAGACATTGCAAAGGATGTTCGATATCCACACCGCGAACGAGGCAGCGGCGACGCTGCTCACGGCCCGGATGGGCGACCCGACCGGTTACGGCAGGATTATCCGCTCGTCGACCGGTGCGGTTCAGGCGATCGTCGAGCAGAAGGACGCGACGGATGAGCAAAGGACGATCGACGAAGTAAACTCGGGCACTTACTGCTTTGATAAAGAAAAGCTTTTTGAAGCGTTGAAAGAGATAAACTCAAACAATCAGCAGGGAGAATTCTACCTGACCGATGCCATCAAGGTCTTAAGCGATCGCGGAGAAACGGTCATTGCATGCCTCGCGGACGAGCCGGAGGAAACCATGGGTGTCAACACGCGGGTGCAATTGGCTGAGGCCGACCGCATCATGCGGGGCAGAATCAACGAGAAGCTTATGCTGGGTGGTGTCACGCTCATCGATCCCGCAACCACATTTATTGCAGATAGGGTTACGATCGGTAAAGATACGACCATCTATCCGATGACGTTCATTAGCGGCGACACGAATATCGGTGAGAACTGCGTGATCGGCCCCGCAAGCCGTCTGGTTGATTGCCGGGTGGGCGACGCGGTGACCATAGAAAGCTCGGTTGTGAAACAGAGTGTTATCGAGGATTCTGCGGAACTGGGACCGTTCTGTCATGTCCGCCCGGGGACGCTGGTTAGGACCGGCGCCAAAGTCGGCGGCTTTGTCGAGGTAAAGAAGAGCGAGATCGGCAAGGGAAGCAAAGTGCCGCATCTCAGCTACATCGGCGACACGCATATAGGCGATTATGTTAATATAGGGGCAGGCAGCATCACGTGTAATTACGACGGCGCCAACAAATACCGGACCGTTATCGAAGACGGCGCATTTGTGGGAAGCGATACTATGCTCGTGGCACCGGTTCGCATCGGCAAGGGCGCGTTTACGGGGGCCGGTTCGGTAATTACGAGGGATGTTCCGGCCGACAGCCTGGCTGTCGAGAGGTCCGTTCAAATGATATTCAACGATTGGGCTAAAAAGAGAAGACAAAAAAAAGATATTTCAGAAAGTT
>NZ_JBTSLF010000317.1:0-2700 GCF_054640775.1 Candidatus Aquicultor sp.
TGGTATGTGTGTGGAAACATATCAACCGGCTTTATTTTTATTAGCCTATAACCGCCGTCGCATAATAGTTTGATGTCGCGCGCTTGCGTAGCGGGATTGCAACTGATATAGACAATTTTCTTCGGGTCAAGCTCTAGAATATCTTTAACAGTTTTAGGATTCATTCCGCTTCGAGGCGGATCTGTAATGATAATATCTGGTTTCGGAATGTTTTTTTCTTGTAGTACCGGCAAAAAGGTTTTGTTGAGATCAGCAAGAATAGGTTTGAAATTATTAACTTTATTCAATTCAATATTTACTATTGCATCATTGATTGCCGGCTCAACACTTTCGAAACCGTAGATTTGTTTTACATTCTTGGAAATAAAAATTGGGATTGTTCCGGCGCCGGAATAAAGGTCGTAAACAATTTCGTTGCCGGTAAATCCCGCAAAGTCTTTTGCAATTGAATAAAGCTTTACTGCTTGAGAAGAGTTTGTCTGGAAAAACGAATTTGCGCTTATCCTGAATTTGCACTCCCCAATCAAATCATAAATGAATCCTGGTCCGTGCGTAACAATTTCATAATCTCCGTAAGCAACTTGCGATAGCTTTTTATTCACGTTAAAAATAAGAGTAGTAACCTCTGGAAAGGTTTCCAACAACTCGGCTTTATATTCTATGAACAAGCGTTCATTCTCCTCGGAGACAACCAAATTTACCATAAAATCGTTTGTTGAAAACGACTGTTTTATGACCAGATTTCGTAAAAAACCGGTGTGTTTTTGGCTGGAATATGGCAAAAGCTGGTGTTTTTTTGAAAACTCGTGTGTGAAGTTTAGGATACGGTTGCTCAGATCAGATTGCAGCCAGCACTCGTCTATATTTAAGACTTTGTCAAAAACTCCCGGCACATGAAAACCTAGAGCAAAGTCTTTATCAGCAACCTCATGCATGGAATTAATCTCATTTTCGGTCAGCCATCTTTTTTCAGCAAAGGAAAACTCCATCTTGTTACGATAGAAAAATGTTTTTTCTGAAGGTTCAATGGGCAAGGTTTCAAACTTGTCCAGTCCGCCGATACGCTCGAAGATATCTTTTACCTGCTCTTCTTTAAATTTTACCTGGCTTTCGTAATTAAGGTCTTGGGCTTTGCATCCGCCGCAGACGCCAAAGTACTTACACTTCGGATTGATTCTTAGAGAAGAGAGCGTTAAAAGGTTTTTTACTTTTGCCTCGGCATAAGATTTTCGGATTTTGGTTACGAGTGCCGCGACTTTATCGCCGGGGTATGTTCCATTTACGAAAACGACAAATTTTTTTGGTTCCGTAGTATCGGTTTCCAGTGCATCTTTAATAATCTTAGCAACGCCTTTTCCTTCGAAAGCATAACCGGTAATGTCCAGTTCAAGCAAATCTCCTTTTTTCAAGATTCACCCTTTTGCATAAGCATTGAAACAAACCCTATGTATTTATCGCCGCCCAATTTTAGAAAGACATTTGATTCGTGGCTGACTTTGTTTAGAAGTTTTTTATAATAACTTTTTTCGCGGTCGCTTAAATTTTCTTTCGTTCCTTTTAGAAGCGAAACGGTCTGAGAATAATAATCCCCCAGCGTGTCTGAGAAATTCTGTTTCTCAACAATTAAGAATTTTCTCTCTTCATAATATTTCTGCAAATCATCAATGAAAAGAGGAAGCAAATTTGAAGAATCGAAAATATCAGTTATGAATTTTGGGACTTCCTTTTTTAGCGAAACAATTTCTCCGACGCAGAAAAATCCGCCAGGCATTAGTATTCGTTTTATCTCTTTGATGATTTTGTTTCTGTTGGTTAACGAAACAGACGCCTGTGCGTAGATCAGATCGAAAGAGCCGGCATCGAAATCGGTGATTTCAAAATTCATTAAGCTTGCTTTCACTTTCGAATCATCGCCTAGAATTAAATTCGAACTCATAAGCGATTCATAGTCTTCGACGATCAAGTAGACATTGCATGAATATTGTTTAGCCAAATCCTTTGCTATTTTCTCGCTGCTGGACCCAATTACTAAAGCCTGTTTAACTTGTATGGATGAGTTCTTCCGAAGAAAGTCGAGTTGTTTGCCTAATCCCGGCAATAATATTTTTGATACTGGAGACATTACTTTAGAACAATCATCTTTTTGGTTGACGAATAAGCACCGACAGCTAATCTGTAAAAGTAAACGCCGCTGGATAATTGTGAATTAATAATTGAGAATTGAGAATGATGTACTCCTGCACCTTGGTATTCGTTGATCAATGTTGCGGCTTTTCTTCCAAGCATATCGTAAACTTTTAAACTTACATTTCCCGCGGCAGGCAATTGATAACTAATAACCGTTTCCGGGTTAAATGGATTTGGATAGTTCTGTTCAAGCCGAAACGAAGGGCTATCGTTTACCATCGAAGTCACACCTGATGTTCCCGGGAACGGAGGACTTCCGGCATTAAGCCAAGCAGTGTAAATCAAACATGCTAATTTGTATGATGCATTTTTGAACAAGCTTTCTGTGTACGATCCGCTTAATTCCCACAGTTTCTTATAATAAACATCGCTATTGTTGCTTCCGGCGTAGGATTTTGCTTGGTTATCGTCATTGATAACCGAGTCAACAAATTGATAATTGTAATAAATTGTAGAAAATACAAAATCGGAAATATTGCTAATAAAGTGAATGCTATCGCCCTGATAAACTAA
>NZ_JBTSLF010000318.1:0-2692 GCF_054640775.1 Candidatus Aquicultor sp.
GTACTTTATCCTCCCGCTTAGCACCCCGCATTACTGCGACGCACCGGGATTAGCTATCCGGCCCCTTGGTGGTTACCGGAACGGGACTTTCACCCGCAAGTGCGGCCCAGCTAAGCTGGGCGCGCCAGAAATAAGAAAGAAGGTGTACCTTGATACAAAAAACTAACCCTGGAGAGGTAAGTAATGTATCAAAAGTTAGACACCTTCTTTACGGCATTATACGTCATAGTAGATGATATGTATCAAGAGGAATTTAGTGATGTGTTAAAGAGAAGACCGGGAGCAAAGCCCAAATTTGCAGATAGCGAGGTTATCACCTTGTCCCTGGCAAGGGAGCTTTTAAGCTTTACATCAGAGAGATGTTTCTTGGGTTTTGTGAGGACGAATATGAGACATCTGTTTCCAAGCGCAGTAGAGCAGTCCCAATTTAATAGAAGGACACGGTATCTTCATCTGGCTATCAACCATTTAAGAAGAAAACTCTTAGATAAAATAGATGCTGGCTTTGAAGCTTACCGGGTAATCGATACAACGGATGTTCCGGTGGTGAAATTTGCACGGGCTTGTTCTACCACTCTTTTTAAAGGTGAGGCCGCCTATGGTCATTCATCATCTAAAAAGACGACCTACTATGGGTTTAAGCTCTTTGTTATGGCAACACTAGAGGGCACGCCACTAGATTTTGGCCTGTTTCCGGCAAACACCGATGATCGGGTAACTGCAGATGATGTGCTTGATTTCCACAGAGATATAACCGTTATTGCCGATAAAGGCTTCCTTGATAAAGATCGAGCACTATCTCTTAAGAAGGAGCGAAACATAACAATGCTCTCGCTGAAAAGAGCTAACCAAAAATTATACGATAAAAAAGAAAACAGGTTTCTCTCTCATTTCAGGCAGATCATCGAAACGGTCAATGAACTCCTGAAAGATCACTTTAATCTAGAGAAACACCTGGCTAGAACTTTAGAGGGCTTAAAAACACGAATAGTCACTAAAATTACTGGTCTTACGATAGGTATCTATATGAACAAACTGTTTGGCTTTAATGCATTGGCGTTACGGTGTCTGGTGTTTTAATTCGCATCAGACGTTAGTAGTTACGAATGAGTAGTAAGAGGGCTGTTTAAGTAATAGCCCCAAGTTGAGGCTGGATCATGTTACTTTACTTCGAATTCCTTTTTTGCTTAATGATGCTTAGAAGATGACTGCCCCTCAATGCTAAGCCGCTGAATATGAGAACAAGGTGAACAGGGAGGATCTGGGTGACCTCATATTCCATTACATACCCGCACGGCCACGCCAAGCCCCCGGCCGCAAGGCACACCAAGCCAACCGTCTTTCGCATACTACTCTCTCCCCGACACTAGTTCTTCTTATTGTATCAAGCAAATAACTTCAGTCCAGCAGCAGTTGTTTGGTGTTAATAGGGATTATAGTAGTCGCTTGATGGGTCTACTATCCTGATATGGCATACTCCACAGTTCTCGGGTGCCTTTTTACCGTTATGGCATTGCATGCAGGTTTCCATTTTGGGCCTCCCCGCTTTTTCGCCGCCTTCGGCATGGGCGATGTTTGAATGGCATGTCACGCATCTAATCCCTTGCTCGAGATGTTTTTCGTGGGGCACGACCAAGCCCCCGCCAAACGTAAACGTTCTGTTCATCGAGTGACATTGCTCGCATACCTCATTGGAGAGCGCTTTGCCGATAACCTGTGCATTAAACCGGGCGTTGGGTGTATTGGGAGCGGTGAATTCAAGGTATATCCTATTTATTCCTCCTACTATCCCAGGTGGTCTATGGCAATTATCGCATGGTACAGTGGAATGGATGGATTGTTGCCAGCCCTTGAAGGCAGGGTATGTTTCATGGCAGTTGCCGCAGAGGGCGGGTGCCAGGGTTAGCTGTCGAACGCTGTAGCCGAACACTACCAGAACGACAATTACCGCCAGTACCTTCTTCTTCTCGTTCTGGAAGTAGGATTTCAGCTTGTCTAAAGGTTCGTAAAAGACCCCGTTTAATAGTTCGGTCACCAGTTCATCAACGAATGATTTAAATAGTTTCATTAGACAAATATTACAACAGCTAGGTTGCTTGCACTACAGTATCAAACATGGATTATTTCTCTCACCCGCTACGGGCTTCTTAGGTGGCAATCACTTAGGGGAGTACAGCAGGGGAATTGAGCCCTATGCGCGAAACTGCGCAGGGTTATTCTTTTGGGGAAAGCCGGAGAGCCATCGACAAAAGGTAATAATTTATTTTGCGGCTTTCATGTTTTCGATAAGTGTCTTTCTGTTAGCCGCTGATTCAAGGTGAAACTTGAACCGGCCGCAATCTTGACACGTCAGTACTTTAACCGTAAGTTCTACGGGGTATTCGAGCCGCCAATTTTTTCCGCAATTCTCACAAACATGTTCTTTAGCCAAAGTCTGAATCTCCTTTACCATATTATACCAAAAATTATTACGCTGACTACTAGTTTTCTCTTGTCTGGTTTATAGGGATTTAACGGTTCTACGATCTCAATGGGCAGTTGAGCCGGAGTGTGTTAAGTTGGTTAAAAGGTCTGGAAGGAGGCGTTGGAAAAGATGATAAAAGCATTACGCTTAAACTCCGCGATGGTAGCACAAAGGTTATCTCGCTCTCGGTTAGCACCGCGATTAGAAAATCCGCATCGGGCACGGTAG
>NZ_JBTSLF010000319.1:0-2688 GCF_054640775.1 Candidatus Aquicultor sp.
AGGTTTCCTTCTGGGGATGGACCGAAGGATCACCGTAAACCTCGGAGGTGGAGGCTTGGAGGATACGGGCCTTGACCCGTTTGGCCAGGCCCAGCATATTCAAGGTACCCATGACATTGGTCTTGACGGTTTTGACCGGGTTGAACTGATAATGGACCGGAGAGGCAGGACAGGCCAAGTTATAAATCTCATCCACTTCCAAAGTTATGGGATTGACAAGGTCATGCCTGATGATTTCAAAATGGGGATTATCCTTGAGGTGCAGGATATTTTCTTTGGCGCCGGTAAAGAAATTATCTACACAAACCACATCATGCCCCCGGCTCAATAAGGTCTCACAAAGATGGCTGCCGATAAACCCGGCCCCTCCGGTAATCAGAATTTTTTTCATTTCGGCCCCCCTTTTATAATAATTTCAAATAAGTTATGTCATGAGCCCCTCTTTTTGTCAAGCACTGCTTCTATTTTTTAGGCTTTACCCACTTCTTCGATTATGTTATTGAGATAGAAATCAAAAATGACCTTTATGAAGGAGGGGCTGTGCCTGAAAAAATTTTATTTCCGGAGATGATCGAGAAACTCCCGGATATCGACATACCTATTCCCAAAATAAAAGGAAAATTATTTCAAGGACAAGGGATGCAGGCCGTTTTCTTTACCGCAGATGGACCGGGAGAGATTCCATCTCATCAGCACCAGGCTCAATGGGGGGTCATGCTGGAGGGGGAAATCGAGTTGACTGTGGACGGTAAAACACAAATCCTCCGTCGAGGGGATCCCTACTACATCCCAGCCGGATCGGTCCATTCCATCCGCATCCTGTCCCCAATGAAAGCCTTGGATTTTTTTAACGAACCGAACCGCTACAAATCTAAAATTAAATGAATACATTAAAAAATATCCAAATTTACAGACTGATCAAAATCGTCCAGATGCAAGGCGCCATCATTCGGAGGAATGAGGCGTGCATAGAAGTACGCCGGAATGACGAGGGATGAGGGCAACACAGCAGATGGATGATTTTCATCAGTCTGTCAGGAGAAAAAATGGCTATTGCACAAAAGATTAGAGAAAAAATGGAAAAAGGCTCCTTTATTCGAAAAATGTTTGAAGAAGGGGATAAACTCAAGGCCAAACATGGCCAGGAAAACGTTTTTGATTTCAGTTTGGGGAACCCCAATCTGGATCCGCCCGAGCGAGTTAACCGGAGATTGATTGAAATCCTGGATCAGCCTGTTCCGGCCCTTCACGGCTATATGTCCAATGCCGGGTATCCGGAAACCCGCAGGGCCGTGGCGGATTTCTTATCACGGGAACATGACTTGTCCTTTAGTGAACAGGATGTGATTATGACCTGTGGGGCAGCAGGGGCCTTGAATGCCGTCCTAAAGGCCTTGATCGAGCCGGGAGAGGAAATTATCATTTTGGCCCCTTATTTCGTCGAGTATCTTTTTTATACCGATAATGTCCAGGGAGTTCCCATGGTGGTTTCCACCAGGCCGGATTTCTCTCTCGATGTCAAGGCTATTGAGCATGCTTTGACCCCCAAAACCAAAGCCGTGTTGATTAATTCTCCAAACAATCCCACCGGCAAAGTCTATGATGAAAAATCCCTCAGGCAATTGGGGGACCTTTTAACCCAGCTCTATCGAGAACAAGGGCAGGAGATTTATTTGCTCGGCGACGAACCTTATCGGAAAATCGTTTATGATCAAATCCAGGTGCCCAGCATCTTCCAGGCCTGCCGTCAAAGCATCAGTGTCACCTCTTATTCCAAAGACCTTTCATTGCCGGGTGAACGGATCGGTTATCTGGCGGTCCATCCCCAGATCTCTGAGAAAGAAGAATTGCTGGCCGCTTGTGCTTTTACCAACCGTACGCTGGGCTTTGTCAACGCCCCGGCCCTGATGCAGCGGCTTCTTCCAGCGGTTCAAGGTTTAACCGTAGAGGTTGAACAATACAAAAAGAAAAGGGATTTGTTTTACAACGGCCTTTCTCAAATTGGGTATCAACTCACCAAACCCGAAGGGGCCTTTTATCTGTTTCCGCGTTCTCCCATCCCGGATGACGCTGCTTTTGTTCAGGCCCTGCAGGAAGAATTGATTCTGGTCGTGCCGGGTATGGGTTTTGGGGCCCCGGGTTACTTCCGGATTGCTTATTGCGCACCGGATGCCACCATCGAAAAATCATTGGCCGGGTTTGAAAAAGTTTTCAAAAAATTTAGTTAAACAACTGACGAAAAACAGGTTACGGAAGAGCGACGGCAAAACCTTTAGTTTCACCTGATGGTTGATAAAAATATCATAATTATTTGTTTCAACATAAAAACCCTCCCCTATCCTCCCTTTGATAAGGGGGAGGACAGGGGAGTCCGGTGAAAACTGTCGCCATTGCCTTAAGCGGTGGAATTGACAGCGCCCTCTCTGCCTATCTTTTAAAAAAAGAAGGCTACCAGGTCATAGGTCTTCATGCCGACTTCGGATTTTCCCCCGAACCCGTCCTCCCCTGGCTGGAAAAAATAACTGCCTTCTTGAAGATTCCCCTGGAAGTTATTTTCATAAAAGAGATTTTTCAACAAAGGGTAGTAGACTATTTTATCTCCGAATATAGCCTGGGACGAACCCCCAATCCGTGTGTGGTCTGCAACCCCCACATCAAGTTCGATCTGCTGTACCAGAAAGGATTGAG
>NZ_JBTSLF010000320.1:0-2666 GCF_054640775.1 Candidatus Aquicultor sp.
ACGGACTACAGGGGGCTTTGGAATGGCTTATCTTCCTTTCCACTGAGGCGGGCGTTTTTCGGCAAAGGCCTTGGGCCCTTCGATGAAGTCTTCGGATTGATACATGGCCACCTGTCCAGGGTAAGTCGTGGCCATGGCCTCGTCCAGGGTGACGGTCATCCCTTTAATCGTGGCTTCCTTGCAGGCCCTGATGCACAGAGGAGCAGCCTTTAATATTTCGGCGGCGTATTTTTCGGCAGTCGCCAGAAGGTTAGCCAGGGGGACTATTTCGGAAACGATTCCAAGCTGCATGGCTTCCTGGGGGGTGATACGTTTTGAGGTCAGGATCATATTCATGGCCGCATGATAGGGGATCTGCCTGGGAAGACGATGCACTCCGCCGGCACCGGGTATCAATCCGACCCGGGGTTCTGGCAGGCCGAAAAAGGCGTTTTCCGAGGCGATGATGATATCACAGGCCAGGGCGATCTCAAACCCGCCGCCTAGGGCCAGACCATTCACCGCAGCTATAAAAGGTTTAAAACAATCCATTCTTCGGGTGATCCCGGCAAAACCGCCTTTTACCCCTTTCATGATCTCCCGCATTTTTTCAGACCCGTGCGTGGCCTGATACTTTAAGTCGTTACCGGCGGAAAAGGCCTTTTCTCCGGCTCCGGTGATGATGCAGATCCAGGCCTCAGGGTCCTGGTCGAATTCATTAAAGGCCTTATCCATTTCCGCGCTGGTCGGGGGGCTGATGGAATTCATTACTTCCGGACGATTAATGGTTACGATGGTCACATGGTCTTTTTTTTCTACCTTGATCAATTCATAGCTCATGGTCAACCTCCTTATTTGATTAAGTTGGCGTATATTACCTTTTCCCGGCCTGCTCGTCAAAATAAAAAATCGGGAGTCATTGAAAACAAAAAGCGTCCAGCAAAGGACACAAAAGAACGAAAGAAGAGAAAAATTTTTTAAGCGTTTTGCATTTCACAGGCCATCAGGGTGTGTTTACACAATACGGAGGTCGTAATTGAGCCTACACCGCCGGGGACCGGGCTTATTTTTGCGACGAGGGATTCGGCCTGCATAAAATCCACATCGCCACAGTACTTTCCAGGATTATCCGGATCGGGATTGATGCCGACATCGATTACGATTTGTCCGGCTTTGAAGAAATTGCCTTTGAGCATCTTAGCCTTGCCGACTGCTGCAATCACGATTTCCCCCTCTTGGCAGACCAGAGGCAGATTTTCGGTTCTGGAATGACAGATAGTTACGGTTCCATGCTCACGCAGCAAAAGCATGGCCAGAGGTTTACCAACAACCAATGACCGACCTACCACCACGCATTTTTTCCCCTTAATCGGAATCTGATAGAATTTGAGCATTTCCATACAGGCACTGGGGGTACAGGGAGGAAAACCGGTTACATCATCGGTGAATACTTTTGCCGCACCGTTGTTGGTGAGGCAATCCACATCTTTTTCGACCGGAATCAGGGTCCTGATCTTGCGCTCATTGAGATGTTTGGGAAGCGGGGAGAACATCAGTATCCCATTTACCTCTTTTTGGTTGCCGATTTCGGTAACGGCTTTTTCAAAGGTTTCCTGATCGATATTTTCCGGGTGTTCGAATACTTGACAATCCATGCCCACGCCCGCGGAAGTTTTTTTTGCCCCGCCTTCATAAAACAAGTCATCCGGACGGGCGCCCACCCGAATAATTCCGAGTTTCGGCGTTATCCCTTTGTCTTTCAAAGCCTCCACCCGTCTAATCATATCTTCTTTTAGTGCCTCAGCCACCGGCTTTGCTTTTAGAACTTCTGCCATGTTAACTCTTCCTCCTTATTTTGAAAGTTTGGAAATGACCAGATTCAATGTTTCGTCAGCCATTTTGCACCCTTCAGTGACCAGATGGTCCATCTCTTCTTTAACCGATTGGACAAAATTCCGATCCTGGATGGTATTGAGGTTGATGATGACATTGAGTTTGCCTGAAATCAGGGCGGCTTTCATAAATACCACACCGCAGCCGACATCGGAAATGGCCAGCATCGTCCCGATCTGTCCCATGCGCTGATGAATTTTGATGCCCTCATAGGCCTTTCGGATGATTTCCAGCGGTACGGTGCAGGCTGTTTTAGAACATTTTTCCATGGTTTCTTCTTTGAATTTGATTTCTTCCGGAGTGTTCTTCGGAAGACCATAGGCCTTGGATAAGGGCTCGAAAACTTCAGCGTCTTTGTCTACCAGGGTTTTCAGATCGGAGATGACGTTATCCCCTTTTTCAAGAAGTTCTTTGACTTCAGGTTCCACATCCGCATATTTTTTCTTGCCGAGTGTCAGGTTGCCTACCATGTTGGAAAGGGCCATGCCGATTGCGCCGCCCATTGCAGCCGCTCCGCCGCCGCCGGGAACCGGAGCCTTGGACGCCAAAACTTCGATAAAATCGCTACAGGATTTGTCCACCATTGATGCCATGTTTCATTTGCCTCCTTGATTATTTGTACTATATTTATTTTTAAAATCAGCATTCGGTACAATGGATTAGGAAATTTGTCAAGGTAAAATAAAGGCCGAACACGAGAAAAAAATAATCTTCCGGAAAAGAGTTGTTGATTTTTTGGAATTATCTGTGTCCTCAGGATGTATTACTTTCCCTCTTCAGAGGGGGAGGAAGAG
>NZ_JBTSLF010000321.1:0-2659 GCF_054640775.1 Candidatus Aquicultor sp.
GGCCATAGATGTGATGGTGAAGTTTTTATTAACCAACTGCGAACCGTTGAGGGCAAGCTTTTCCCTCAAATCCTTATCTGCAAGCATTTTCTCAATCGCATCGGCCAGCGACCCGGCATCTTCAGGGGTCGCAAGCAGTCCTGATACGCCGTCCGTTACGATATCGGGCACGCCGCCGCCGCTTGTTGCCACCACCGGCAAGCCGAGCGCCATTGCCTCGAGGATAACGATTCCAAACGGTTCTTTAATCGAAGGAAGTACAAATATATCGAGCGCCGCCATGTAACGACCCGGCTCATCGACAAATCCCAAAAACTTTACATGGTCTGAAAGCCCAAGCTCATTCGCCTGGTTCTCAAGCTCGCCGCGAAGCGGCCCGTCCCCGACAATTACCAGGTAAGCGTTGGGGTGATTCGCGACCACGCGCGCCATGCTTTGCAGCAAAACGCCATGCCCCTTAAACGGCACAAGCCGGCCCACGGCCCCGAGCACTACCGCATCCTTAGGTAATCCCAGCTTTTTCTTACCATCAGCACCGGTTCTCTTATTATCCGAATCCACAGCACCCTTATCCCCGATCCTGTAAACTTCCCAATCATTCATATCTATCCCGTTTGGAATCACATCGATTTTCCGAGGCGCGATCCCAACTTCGTCCTCAAGGCAGCGCCGTATCTCGCTCGATACCGCAATCAGACGGTCGGCCCTGTTGAGTATCATCTTATTCGCTTGCCTTGCCATAGGATAATACGTCGACGAGGGATTTAAGTTACTGGGGAAGTTATGCACCGTAGTGACCATGTGCTCTACCTTGTGCATATACGAAGCCATCCACCCGACGACCGCGGCCTTGTTGCCATGCACGTGGATGATATCCGGCCTCACCCGGCGCAGTACATCCGCAACCGAGCGCGCCGAACGGTAGTCGACCTTCGGCGAGATGGAATCCGCCATCTCTACTTCAAATGTCGATATCCCGAGGTCGTTCAAGAAGGAAAAAAGCTTTGGCGCTGCAGGTGAGAGTACGATGGGCTCAAACTTCGAGCGGTCCAGCTCCGAGAGGAGGCCGAAGATGTGAGTTTGCATTCCGCCGCCGGTTTTACGGATCAGGTACGCGATACGGGGCATTCGGGCACCTCGGGTAGGACTACCGGGACGATCTCCTCTATGCTGTCGATGATATAATCCGGGTTGCAATCCGCAATTCGTGCGCCGTGGAAGCCATAAGTTACCCCGACGGTCGCCGTCCCCGCGTTTTTACCCGCAAAGATATCGACGTCGCTATCCCCGGTCATGATGGCATCCACCGGTTGTACGTTTAAGTACGCAAGCGCTTTTAGTACCGGCTCGGGGTCGGGCTTCAGGTGCGTTACATCCTCGAGGGCAACCACAAAATCGATGAATTCGCTTATCCCCGCAAGCGCCATCGTCTTCACCGATGACGACCGCTGCCGCGTCGTAACGGCGGCAATTTTAATCCCGGCGATTTTTAGTGCCTCAAGGGTCGCTGCGGTTCCCGGGTAGGGTTTTGAGAGGTCAAGGTGTTTACCCTGGAAGTACCTGTGGGTTTTCGCCAGCTCATGTATGCCTGCGATATCCACACCCGGCGCAAGCAATTCATAACACGTTTCAAGCGATTTGCCGATCAGCACGGATACCTCGCTTCGCGTCCTCGGGGCCAGCCCGAACTTATTGAGCGTGTACTCATACGCTTGAAATATGAACTCGGACGTATCGAGAAGTGTTCCGTCAATATCGAATAAAGCTGCTTTAAGTTCCTGCATGGGAGGTATTATATCACAGATAGAACAACCATAATCGTGGCCTTAGCTTCGACTACAGCCCTGACAAAGATAACCATAACTTAGCAGAGAGTCGCTTGTGACCTCTGCGATTAGTGAATATAGAAACTAATACCGTCCCAAAAATAATTGTAACTATTCCATAGAATTCATACCGCGATTGTAATCGGCCAACCAGAAAACATCCTCGTCACGCCCCTGTTATTTCAACGTTTTGAACATCCGACGCGCGGGTATATGCTTCCAGCCGTTCATGCGAAGCTCAACTGTTACGCATGAAATGCGGGTTCGACAGAGCCGACGGCATCGGTGCACAGAGCGTGCTTCAGGCCAGCAAAAGCAAGAAACACCGAGGAGGAGGACCATAGTGATGAGCAGGGATGACAAGGAAGCGTTTCTTACTCTTAATAGGGCACTATTACTGGGCCTCCTTGTGATAATCCTGCTGGCCGTAGTGAAGTATAGCTTCGTGCCGTTACTATCCAAAAGGATAATTCTAACCTCGCATGCGACTGTAACCGCAAAAAACCAACACGACAAACCCACGCGGTCCCGAATCTCAGAAGCCGCCATGGAGCAGGTGCGCGATGCCTATAACAAGCAATCCATGACATTCGTGCAGAACAAAGACGAGCAGAACATGGTCGTGAAATACTCCGCCCAGGGACAGGACTACGCGATCTATTTCACCCAGACCGAGGCGGTATTCGCCTTCACCAAACAGGTGGATGGCACAGACGGCTTGCCCGCCCCCAGCGATAAGCGCAACCGTTCGGTATCTGAGAAAAGCAGCCCTATTCAAGGAGTCGCTCTTATCATGCAATTCCTCGGAACAAACCCAAACGCCGAGCTACAAG
>NZ_JBTSLF010000322.1:0-2656 GCF_054640775.1 Candidatus Aquicultor sp.
CCTAATCCGTCATGCCACGTTTTTTGTGGCGTGACACCATGATGCGGTTGGGCCGCTCGATTTCATCGAGCTTTTGAAGAGGCTCCCATCCGGGAGCCGATTTGCCAACCTTTTCAGGAGGCATCCTGTACGACTCCCACTGGGAGTCTCCCCAAGAGATCGGCCTAGCCGATCGGCCCGATGCCGGGACATAAAAATAAACGGAATCAACGAATCGTTTTGAACCTATTTTCGAACTAATACGGAGGTAATTTGAAATGCCGGATATTGATATCGATGCGCCGGGAAAAACCCTGATGCTGATGGGCAATGAAGCCATTGCCCGCGGTGCCCTGGAGGCCGGGGTGGGATTTATCGCCTCCTATCCCGGTACCCCTGCATCTGAAATCCTGCCCAGACTGGCGGAGGTTGCCAAACGCCGGAACATTTATGCCGAATGGTCGATTAATGAAATCGTCGCCCTGTGGAACGCCAACGCCGCGGCTACCGCCGGGATCCGCTCCATGGCCTCGATGAAACAGAACGGCACCAACGTGGCCCTGGATGCTATTGCCAATCTGATGGAAAGAGGTCTTCGGGGAGGCGGAATGATTCTGGTCAATGCTGATGACCCCGGCCGGAGAAACAGCCCCAATGAGCAGGATACCCGGGGCATCGCCAAGATGTTCGATATCCCTCTGGTGGAGCCGGGAGACTTCCAGGAGGCCAAAGACATGATTCCCTGGCTCTACGAACTGTCCGAAGAATTGGATAGTCTGGTCATGCTGCGGGAAGTGGCCAAGATCGGCCACACCAGGGGAAATGTCACCCTGGGTGCGCTTCCCGTCCGGGAACAGAAGGCACGCTTCGAGCTTGTCCCGAAGATACCCTTATTTGGACAACCCAATCTCCATGGCCGTCTGCATGAGAAACTGAAAAGGGCCATGGAGCGGTTTGAAACAGCACCCTTCAACCGCTATTTCGGTCCAGACACCCCGGATCTTCTGGTCATCAGTTGCGGGGCCTCTTTTCTCTACACCATGGAAGCAGTCAGCATACTCGGATTGCAGAATCGGGTCGGGGTCTTAAAACTCGGTACCCTCTGGCCCCTGCCGGAAAAATTGGTTGAGAAGCATCTTCGAAAAACGCAGCAGGTATTGTTTGTCGAAGAAGTTCACCCCTTCGTCGAACAGAGCGTCATGGAATTCACGGCCAGTCTGGGACCGGCTGGTCCACGGCCCTATTTTTACGGAAAGCGATCCGGACATATTCCTTTCTTTGGAGATTTAACCCCGGATAATGCCATAAAGGCCATCACCGGGATTATGGGGATCCAATACCAGGCCCGGGACCCGGAGTATGCTAAAAAAGTTCAGGCCGCATCTAAAGAAGAAGTGATCTTGCGTCTCGGCTCATTATGTGCCGGCTGTCCCCACCGGGCCAGCTACTGGACGATCCATCGCGCGCTTACCCTCGACGGACGGGACGGTTTCGCCACCGGCGATGCCGGCTGCATGAGTGCCGGCTTCGGTCCCGGCGGTTACTTTGTGGCTAAAATCGGCAACTGTATGGGCGGCGGGGCCGGACTGGCCGATGGTTACGGCAAGCTGAAACAATTCGGCTTCACCCAACCGGTGATCGGCGGGGAGGGGGACTCCACCTTTTTTCATGCCAGCATTCCGGCCCTGCTCAACGCCGTCTGGAACAGGTCGGACTTCACCCTGGTTGTTTATGACAACAGTACGACGGCCATGACCGGCTTTCAACCCCATCCCGGTGTCGGTATGACCGCCATGGGAGAACAGGGAATAACCGTTCCCATCGAAGACGTCTGCCGCGCCTTCAAGGTACGGGTGGAAATTTGCGATCCCTTCGAACTGGAAAAGACTACCCAGGTGCTGCTTGATGTTTTGCGGGACGAAGGTCACGGCCCCCGGGTCGTCATCATGCGCCATGAGTGCGAACTGCAAAGGGGCCGACGGGAAAAAAGGCCCTATGAGATGGCGGTGAACCCCGAGAAGTGTCTTGGCGAGAGCTGCGGCTGTGACCGTTTATGCGTCCGGGTATTTCGCTGCCCGGGACTTAGGTGGGAAGAACAGACCGGCAAATCGGAAATCGATGAGGTGATCTGCAGCGGTTGCGGCTTGTGCGCCGACATCTGCCCGCAGGGGGCGATTGAGAAAAAAGCAGCAGGGGGGAGATAGGATCAGATGAAAGAATTGATAAAAGACCCGCTCAGTCTCATTGTTATCGGTGTTGCCGGCCAGGGCAACGTGGTTACCTCTCAACTTATCTGCGACGCCTTGGTGAACGAAGGCTTTCGGGTGACTTTCGGACAGACCTATCCGGCCCAGCAGCGGGGCGGACCGGTGATCAATTACATCAGAGTGTCCAAAGACATCCAGGCCAGCCCGATTATTCCCGAAGGGCGGGCAGATGTTATCGTGGCCATGGAACCGGTGGAAGCCATGCGGATGCTGAACCAATACGGCAATCCGGATGTAGTTACCATAGTCAACCCCAGACCGATACAGGCTATCGACATCACCGGTCTGGGTACGAAATACCCCTCCGTGGAAAAACTCATGAAAGACATAACCGCCCTATCGGCCAAAACATGGGTGGTCCCGGCCACGGAAGAAGCCAAGAAATTGGGCAATCCCATTATGGCCAATGT
>NZ_JBTSLF010000323.1:0-2648 GCF_054640775.1 Candidatus Aquicultor sp.
ATGGGCGGATTGAACCTCGGCATTGGTGGGCTCGGTAACACGAGCCGCACCAAGCTCGGTCCATCGCTCGCGGGGCCGATGGCCACGATCTCTCAGACTGCCTACGGTCAGGAAAACTCCCCGACCTCCTCGGACAACGAGGGAGTCGAGGCGTGGCATCTGGCCGTAGCGGTGCCCGTAGCTGCACTCGCGTGGCTGGCGTTCCTGCGCTGGTCACTTCCAGGTTGATGAAAGGAAACATATGAAGAGGCACCCGTTCGCTACCGGCTTCGTTGTCGGGATCGCAACCGTGTGGGTTTACCACCACTTCGTCCCCGGCAAGGGCATCGGTCAGCCCGGCTCAGTCACCGGGAAGTAACGATGGTCGCCGTCAGCGGCGTCATCGTCTTCGCGGGATACCAACTGGTCGTCTACGGTTGGAGCCAACTGCAGGGTCAAAACGCCGGCTTCTTCGATCTCCTGTGGCCGGGACGCTACAAGGGCAGTAGCCCGGACAAGGCCGCTGATCCGACCTCGCCTGTGCCGAGCACGCCCTCTCAGTATCCTCTCTACCCCAGTGGGGCGGCGGGATCGACCACGATCCTGGGCAAGTGATGGGCGGGGTCTTCGCTGCCTGGCTGGTTGAGGTGGGGATCATCACCTGGCGCGACCTGACTGGCAAGGCCAAGAACCACACCGTTGCGGGGCTTCCCCTGCCGGCTGACTACCTGGCCACCTTCATCATCTTCGGTGCCCTGGGTCTCGTCCCTAAGGACAACGTAGGGGCCTCTCGAGCCGCCACACTGACCGCCTGGGCCTACGTCGTGGCCACCTACATGAACGTGGCTCCGGCCCTCGTGAACCCCACTGGCAAGACAGCCTCAACTTCTTCTAGTGTCACCACATCCACCCCCGGAGCGTCAACAACTTCGGCTAGTATTCCGTAGAAGGAAAGGATTTCACCATGCGAGTCTCAGGATTTTGGAGCGCTGTCGGGCTGATCGTGACCGGACTCATTGTGGCCGATCTCGTCCTTCACCCCGTTGGCACCAGCACCGCCTTTAACGGCGTGACCAGTCTCTCGAAGAACACTGGCAACCAGCTCATCGGAAAGGCTGCCTAATGGCCGTCGCCATCCGCCTGACCTCGCGGGGTATGCCCGGCCGCGCTGCGGCTGCGGCGTTCACTCTGGCCTCCACGCCCATCAGGGCCACGGGTGGCCTCAGCCACCGCGTCAAGGCCGTGTATGGAACCCAGGCCATTGCTACCCCAGGACCGAGCACCACGATGGCGATTCCCCCGGGACCTACCAGTGGAAACTCTCGAGCAGTTCCCGACATGTACCCCACGTTCTCGGTTGTGAAGTCCAGTCGTCCGCGTGTGCTTCCGGGCGCCGGCGCCATCCCCCACGGTGTCCCGGGAGAGACCTACACCATCGCTGAGAAGATCCCCGCTCTTGTGACTCCGAACGCCATCAAGGTTCGCACTGGCGGCGGTCGCGGCCGTGTCACCACTGCACCTAAGCCGACCTTCAACTGGGTCCGTCAGGGAGGCTAGTCATGGCCGAGGAAGAGCCGAAGGCACCTGCCAAAAAGAGCTCGGTTCTCTCGGGCAAGTTTCATGGCGTCCCCAAGCCGGTCATCGCGGTGGGCGGTGGTGTCGCCCTCTACCTCGTCTACAAGTGGTATCGCAACCGCTCCACCTCGAGCACTCCTACCACGGGGGCCTCTGCCGTCTCTCCGACTGACACCACGGGTCTAAGTTCTACGCCCACGGACACCGGCTCAGGCGGGGGATACGGTGGCTTTGGATCTGGCAGTGCCCTGGGGGGAGGCGGCGGGGCCATCGACCCTCTCACGGGGATGCCGTACCAGCCGGGCGTCGGCTCCCTTGCTCCTGCGACTCCGACAACCTCAACCACAGGATCTCCGGTGGGTACGACGATCGCCAACGGCGCAGTCGTGATGAACCCCGGAGGTGGCACCGACCAGGCCGCGGTCGATGCACTCGAGAAGGCCAAGGTCGCTCTCTCCAAGGCCCTTGCTTCGGGCAACGCCAAGGCCATCAAGAACGCCACTGACAATCTGCAGCGGGCCCAGGCCACCGTGGACGCCCGCAACGCTGCAGCCGTCTCCTCGGCCATCCCCGGAGGGGGACAGGTTGACCCCATCACCTACGCCACACAGGTAGCCCAGACTGCCTCGGGCGTGGGTAAGGGAAAGGCTACGGGTACCAGCGCCCTGGTGGGATCGAACGGCAATGCCGGCGCGGTGGCTCCCAAGACTCCGGGCGTGGTGATGAATGCCAAGGGCGGTAATGACCAGGCCGCGGTCAATGCTCTGAACGAGGCCAACGCCGCTCGCCAGCGGGCCATCAGGTCAGGAAATCAGACCGCTCTCAAGCGTGCCACTGCTAATGTCAAGAGGGCACAGGCTGTCGTGGCCTCGAGGAACAGGGCGGCTAAATAATGTACGTCTCACAGGATCGATTCGACCGTGGAAACCGCAATGACGAGCTCGAGACCACTCCTGTCCCTGGCGTCAGCCACACCGGAGCGGGGATGGTCGTCGTGGTGAAGTACCACCCTGAGAACGGCGTCAGCTACGAGCAGACCGAGCCGGTGGGTTCTAACTGGCACCGCTTCAAGCCCGCTCCCGCGGCGGATGGGC
>NZ_JBTSLF010000324.1:0-2637 GCF_054640775.1 Candidatus Aquicultor sp.
CGACAGATGAAATATTGGAAAGTTTACTTGCAGATTTAATCAGAGATTGGAAAATCTTACCGCACTAATTGTCAGAACTCAGGAAATAAAAGAAGAACAACAGACAAAACCACCTACTGAATTTTATCTGGGGAATAATTATCCTAATCCGTTTAATCCTGAAACTAAATTACGGTACCAATTACCGATAAGAGGAAAAGTTTCTCTTAAAGTGTTTGATCTACTTGGAAAAGAAGTTGCTACATTAGTTGATGAAGTAAAAGAAGCTGGAACGTATGATGTTTCTTTTAATGGAAAATCCTTTACAAGCGGAGTGTATTTTTACAAAGTACAGTCCGGGAATTATGTTAAAATTAAAAAAATGATGCTTCTCAAGTAAAGAATGATTATTCCTGTCGTTCGACGAATGGATGACTGTTTTTTGATTTAGGCAGCACTGCTTTAGTTATGATTTAGTATGGACTCTGAACCGCATGTAAGATGTCCTGACTTCTGACTGGTGGAGGGAAGTGAAAAAATGGTCACTATAAGTAATTGAATTATAAGGAGTTAATATTTTCGATGATTGAAAATACCGCACTAACGATTATTTTTGGGTATGTTATCGATAAGAAAAGTAAAAACAAAATCCGGCTCAACAGCTATTCAAGTGGTTGTTTACGAAGGGAAAAAATCCAAGATAATAAAACACATCGGAAGCGGTAAAGACAATTCAGAGATTTCCCTACTGAAAGAAAAAGCCGAAGAATTTATCAATGAATACTCCGGTCAGTTATCGCTCTTTAATCAACCAACTCAGAATATTTTGTTTGTTGAGAGAGCTAAATGTATTGGGGTAACTCATCAATTTGCAAGAAGGTTTTTATGGTGCTGCGCAAAAGAATGTGGATTATCAGATATAGATGAATTACTCTTAGACTTATCAATTATGCGTCTGCTCTTTCCCGCATCAAAACTTAAAACCATAGGGATGCTCTCACAATATTTTGGTATCATCTATTCACAGCGCATTTATCGCCAAATTCCGGAACTTCTTCAATTCAAATCAAAGATTCAGAAAAGAGCCTATCAGCTTGCAATAAAAAAATTTAGTGAACAATTTTATTTTGTCTTGTATGATGTTACCACACTTTATTTTGAAACATTTAAGTCTGATGAACTTCGCAAACCCGGATTTTCAAAAGATAACAAATCGCAGCAGCCTCAAGTGGTTATTGGAATGCTCGTAACAAAATCCGGTTTTCCAATAGCATATGAAGTTTTTCCGGGTAACACGTTCGAGGGAAAGACAATGCTTCCGATTTTAGAAGAATTTCTAAGGGAACATAAAAACACAAAACCGGTAGTGGTTGCAGATGCAGCAATGCTCTCGGAAGAAAGATTAGGTGAACTGAAGAAGAAGAAAATCTCATACATAGTTGGGGCGAGATTAGCCAACAGTAATCTTGAACTTATAAGAAAAGTCCATGATGGTTTGCATGGAATTGACGGAACTATTGTTCGAATTCCATCAACAACACACGGAGATTTAGTCTGCGATTTTTCAACTAAGCGTTACAAGAAACAATTAAATGATTTAAATAAACAGATACAGAAAGCAGAAGACTGCGTTGCAAAAAAAGAAGGCAGTAAAAGCATAAAGTTTGTTAAGAGATTATCGAAAGAAGAACTTGAACTCAACAAGGCATTAATCGAAAAACAAAAACTACTCTTAGGGATAAAGGGGTATTGCACAGATATACCGGAATCGGAATTATCGAATCAAGAGGTTATAGCTCGTTACCATAACCTCTGGAGAATTGAGCAGTCATTTCGTATGAGCAAGAGTGATTTACAGACACGTCCGATTTTTCATCATAAAGAAGATGCGATACGTTCACATGTTTTAATTTGTTTTACTGCGTTGATTATGGAAAAATATTTGGAACTCACTACTAATTTATCCTTGCAAAGAATAAGGGATTTAATATGGAATATTACCGAAACTCACATTCAAGACGCTATAACGAAGAAAGTATTTACATTTACTTCTCCGACAGATGAAATATTGGAAAGTTTACTTGCAGATTTAATCAGAGATTGGAAAATCTTACCGCACTAATTGTCAGAACTCAGGACCATTTTTTTTGTTTCAACAAAATTTCCCGCCCGTAATTGATAAAAATAAACTCCGCTTGAGAGCGCGTTAATGGTTAGTTGATGGTTGCTAGTCGCGTCAAATTTAACGGAATATTTTCCTGCTTGTTGTTCTTCATCTAGTAATGTCGCTACTTCATTCCCGAGAATATCATATATTTTTAAAGTGACTTTACCGCTTACTGATACCTGGTATCTGATAACTGTTTCCGGATTAAACGGGTTAGGATAATTCTGCAATAAATGAAAATCGAGCGAAGCCGGGATTGTATTTTTACCCGACGATATAAGATCGTCAAAGGTAACAATGCTTATGTCATCCAAATACCAGCCGTCTTTTTGAACAGACCCGTCGGAAAGCAGCTTGAACCGAATCTTAATTTGTTTGCCTCCGAATTGTTTTAGATCAATTTCTTCTTTCACCCAGTTTCGTTGTGTTCCATCATAAACGAGAGAGTCATATTTTAGTTGTCTTCCAACGCCTGACGCTCCATTTGCGTA
>NZ_JBTSLF010000325.1:0-2629 GCF_054640775.1 Candidatus Aquicultor sp.
CCACCTTGGAGGTGAGCAGCCAGGTGCTGGCGTCGTAGTTGTATTCCGTCACGTGCAGATCGGGCTGCGCCGGGTTGAACAGGGGATCTTTTTCTTTGGTCAACTGCCCGCGCGTGTTGTACTCATATTTCCAGACGCCGTATTCGGCCTGGTTGGTGTCCACTCCGTTGACCCGCAGAATGCCGGTGTGCTTCTCCAGCAGGTTGCCGGCCGTGTCGTAGACGTAGTTCGTGACCCGCCCCAGGCGGTCCCGATGCTGGGTGACTTGATGCCGCGTGTTGTACACCCAGTGTTCGGAGCTGCCGTCTCCATAACTGGCCTGCGTCTTGAAGTGCTGGGCGTCGTAGGCGTAGCTGGTGGTGTAGCCGGCCGCATCGAGCGTCTGATCCGGCGCACCCGTAATAAACTCATTGGGCGTGTAGCCCGACATAAAAATGTTGCGGGGATATGACGTCTCGCTGGTGAACGTGAAGGCGCTGTACCCCAGGCTCGGATCACCCACCGAGAAGTTGGTCATAAAACACTCCCCCACGCCGATGTCCACGTGCGACAAGTAATCGGTGCCGCGCCAGACGAGATAGCAGGAAGAGTCTTGGGGATTAAAGTAGGTACCGGAGATTGTCTCGCCCGATGCGTTCATCACGCCCCGCACGATGGCCTCCGGTTGGTCCAGCAGACTGCCGTGCAATTCGAAGAAACTGCGCGTGAACAGCGTGGTGAGACCGCCCCCCTGTCCATCCTGAATCGAGAAATTGGCGGTTTGCGCTTCCTCGTCGTTCGCGATCCCGAAGCTCGCACTCCAACTGCTGCCGATGCTCGCCTGGGTCAAGTGCGCATCGTCATCGCTAAATTGGACCACATTGCCATCGGACAACGTGACGCTGGAGAGCGTTTCGCGGCCGCCAATCTGCGAACCGTACGTGAAGGTGACCGTCTGGCCATTGGGCCCGGTGACCGACGCCATCTGGCCAGGGTTCGAAGTCGAGTAGGTGACCGTTGTAGCCAAGCCTTGCGGATTGATGAGCTTCGTGAGCCGGCCGTCTTTGTCCAGCGTCGGGTCGTTGTCGAGCACGTCGTAGAGACTGAACTCCAACTGACTGCCGTCAAAGCGGGTCATGACCGCTTTCACGGCGTGCTCGATATCCGCCGCGATGCCGTTGGCGTCCAGCAACTGACAGGAGAGAGCCAAGTCGTTATCTTCCACCCCGTCGCGGAACGTCAGGATATCCGCTTGTTCCACATCCACGACCCGCACCACTGTCACTTGGTCCACGACGTTGTCGAAGACGAAGGCCTGGGAATCAAAGGGGGTGAAATAGCCGGGCGAAAGACTGCTGTTAAACGAGGAATACTGGGCCATCAAGCGGATACTGAACGTGGGACCGTAGGCATTGTCTCCCGTACCTCCACCGCCGCCGCAGGACACGCAGGGAGCTGCCCCACCGCCGCCCCCCAGCGGAAAATCAATCGAATACTGCACGTCGGGAATCGGACAAGAAGCCACGGTGGCTCCCTGGCTTGCGCCGCCGCCACAGCCGCCGGGCGGACACTTGGCCCGCAGTGGCCAAGTATAGACCCCTTCGTTCCCCACCCAGGCCGCTTGCAGGTACAGACTGAAGGTGGCACCATCGTCCTTTAGGCGAAAGGCGCGGCCGATTCCTTTTTCCCACGTGCCGGATATCGGATCGTCCACCAGTTCCAGCATCAGCCGCACGTAGAAGTAACCGTTAGGACGGCCCAGATTCACATTGGTTGTGTAGGTGCCCGCCGTTTTGCTGATCGAGCGGTTTTCGATCTCGAAACCGTCGTAGTACACCTGCAGCCGGACGTTGCCATCCTGATCCCCCGTGTAGGCTTTGTCCAAGTAATACTCGACCGTGGCCGAACTGCCGGAGGCCGTGATGTTGGTAATGCGTGGATAGTCAGTGCCGCCTCCACCGCCCCCAGGCGGCGGTGGATCCTGGGCTCCCGCCACACAGGCCAGCGCGAGCAGCATCAATCCGAAGCCGCTGCTGACAAGTCCCTGTCCCCTGGACCACCGACCTCGGGCACACACGGTCCGCTGCATCATGGCTTCCTTCGCAATCAACGGGTTTCCAATCGTGGAGATACCTGGAGAAGGTGACGACATCTACGAAGCGTCCGCCGCGTCGCGCACGCGAGGTGGCGGTTCGGGTAGCTCGACGTGAATGACGTACCGGGCTTGGTGCGAATGCACGGGCGAAGCCGCCAGCACATCGATATCACCCTGGGTGCCCGGCGTGGCCGTGAATTGAACTTCCGCCACCCCTTCCGCGTTGGCCGCCACCGTGATCGTGCTCAACAGATTGTTGAACTGTCCTAAGCGCGCCGAAAAGAACGTCACCGGCATCCCCGGCTCGGCCTGCGCCTGGAGCGTGACCGTATCTCCCTGCAGAATGCGCTGATAGCGCGGACTGGACCGCAGCAACGGCTTCACACCCTCGCCCGGCTGCGCCGTTTGGTGCACGCGTCCCGGTTCCACGGTCGTCAGGTAAGTCTGCGGGTCGGCGGTATACTTCGCACGATCAAATGGAGCGGGGGCCATGAACGAACTCAAGCGTTCTGGATACTTGGCCGGTTCCCGCAGCGCGACGGCCACCGACTTCAC
>NZ_JBTSLF010000326.1:0-1392 GCF_054640775.1 Candidatus Aquicultor sp.
CTTATCCATTCCCTCTCCGGTGTCGCTGACCGTCAGGACGACATAGGACCCAGGGGAGACTACCGGGTGAGAGTCCTGGGAGAGGAATTCCAGGTCGCAATTGGACGTTTCAAAGAGGATTATGCCTCCCTTGGGCATGGCATCCCGGGCATTGACGGTCAAATTCATGATAACCTGCTCGATCTGTCCTTTGTCGGCTTTAACATACCCCAAGTCCTGATCAAATCGGGTATCCAATTCGATATCCTCCCCCATAATACGAAGGAGCATTTTTTTGATATCGGAGAGGACGGAATTCAAGTCGAGCACCGAGGGTTGAAGGACCTGCCTTCGACTGAGGGCTAATAACTGTCGGGTCAGTGATGCGGCCCTATCTGCCGCTTTGTTGATTTCTTCAACGAAGTGATGAGCAGGGGCCTCTTTTTCCATCCCGGTCAAGGCCAGATCACAATAGCCCATGATGGCCATCAACAGGTTATTGAAATCATGGGCCACTCCGCCGGCCAACCTTCCGATGGCTTCCATTTTCTGAGATTGATAAAATTGTTTTTCCAATTGCTTACGTTCCGAAAGATCAATAAAACTCTCGATCAAGCAGATTCGACCCCCTAAGATCACAGGAACCGCCGATTTAAGAATCGGGATTGATGTTCCGTTGGATTGGGGCAGCAGGGTTTCGGAATGCTCCAGCCCGGCTTTTAAATCCGATCCGATAGGACATTTTTCATTTTCCAGCAGACAGAAAGAATGACAAGAAGAATTTAAAATGCCTTCCTTGGGGCGGCCCATCATTTCCAAGGCTGTTTTATTGGCATCGATAATTCGATGTGTTTCCTGGTCAATGATGACGATTCCCGTTCTGATGGAATCCAAGACCGTTTTTAGCTCCCTCTGAGACTGGGCCAAGCTCTGAGTGCGCTCGGATATTTTCTGCCGCAGCAAGGCTTGATTGTTGTTTAAACGTCGGGAGAAGGCCTTTTGACTGATGGAAAAGGCTAATTGACGGGCTTGAAGCAGGCTAAGCTGTAACAAACCAGGTTCCCAATATTTGATTGGCCGGTCAGTGGAGATCAAAAGCATTCCCACAATCTCGGACGGTATGGTTAAAGGCAGGAGGAGAAAATGAGTTCCATTCATTAAGCCCTGATGGGGACCGGTTAAGTACCCCTGATTGGAATTCAGGGCCTCAGCAATCCTCCCCTGATAAACCAGGGCAGCAAATTGTTTTTGGGCTAAATCATCGTTCAAATCGGGACAGGATAAAAAGTGATTAAATTCAAAAGTTCCCTCGCTGATTAAAAAAAGGGAGGCTGATAGGCTGAAAGGCAAATTTAAAAAGACCTCCAGTTGAGAACGAAAACCGTCCGCATCAAATTCGGCGTCAGAACCATT
>NZ_JBTSLF010000326.1:1402-1826 GCF_054640775.1 Candidatus Aquicultor sp.
CCAGGTCACATTTTTCTCTTCTTCCTTATCAATATTGGAACCCCTATTGATTAAAATCACATTCTCAGTCCTTAGTACGAAAATAGGTTTCGTGCCTACCCGCCTATTTTCATGTCCCGACATCCTCTGGATGTCTCCTGTTTAGGTCAGTATCCGGCATCCGAATGGATGCCTCTTCAAAAGCTCGATGAAATCGAGCGGCCCGACCGTATCGTGGTGTCACGCCACAAAAAGGGTGGCATGACGGTTATCCTTTATAAAAGGAATTGGGTGGTTTCCTCATAATTCTTAAGCAGAGAGGGTGTTATTTCTTTCATCAGACCCGGTTGGGCATTAATGATTTCCATGGCCTCAGGATTGGGCTGAGGGATGAAATCATCCCCCGGATAACCCAATTCCAGCGCCCGGCAAAAAATATTCCCCA
>NZ_JBTSLF010000326.1:1836-2622 GCF_054640775.1 Candidatus Aquicultor sp.
GCTTGAATGATGGAAGAGGGAAACCGCCACCTTTCCGCGATGAGTGCTCCCGTCTCTGAGTGGTCCATTCCGAAAACTGTCATTTCGGCAACATGAAGGGACTGTTTAGTCCTCTTGGAAAGGGCCAGGGCGGCCGCAAATTGATCTTCTGAAAATTCAAAAAAAACCAATTTGCCGATATCATGCAATACTCCGGTTACGAAAAAATTTTCCTGATTTGGCAAACCCTGAATTTGTCCAATCAACCTGGTGGCTATCCCGACAGCAATCGAATGTCCCCAAAAATCCACAGGCCGGAAATCTAAAACGGCTTCTTTTTTTAAGAAAAAATCCATGATGTAAGATGCCAGGATCAAATTGTATATTTCATTGAAACCAAGAATGACAATAGCCCGAGAGACCGTATCAATCTGCCCGGAAAAACCGTAAAAAGGAGAATTGACGACTTTTAGAACTTTCGTGGTTGAGGCTTGGTCGCAAGCAATGATATTGGTGACATCTTGAGTGGTTGACTTGGGATCGGCCAAGGTATCCACCAAAGAGGAGTAAACCGTCGGCAGGGTTGAAAATTCCTTAATATTTTTAATGAGCTGGCTTGCTATCGCCATAATAACGGTATCCTCTCAGACCAACTTCATCCTTTGGCCGTCCCTGTCCGAAAAGGGGGACGGCCAGGAGTTTTATGTCAAACATCCCCACCGGGTTCCTAAGAAATTCCTTGTAAGGAACGTTGAGCGGCCTGTTGAACGGCCAGATCAATAATTTCTTTCTCCAACGGACTTTGAG
>NZ_JBTSLF010000327.1:0-1735 GCF_054640775.1 Candidatus Aquicultor sp.
TCCACATGTTGTTCAATCTAAATATACTAAAGGTGATTGTCCTGGTGGGTACATTTTCGTTGGCGATGGCGTTCGCAGGTAACGACCTGGTGAATTTCATAGGGGTTCCTTTGGCAGGTTACAGTTCGTGGCAGATTTTTAGTGCTTCTGAAGGTGGTGTCGCGAATGATTTCCTTATGACCGGCCTTTCGGGAAAAGTTCCTACTCCTGTTTTATTTCTCATCGGGGCAGGCATTATTATGGTGATAACCTTGTTTACTTCAAAGAAAGCCAAAAGCGTAGTCAAGACTTCCCTTGACTTAAGTCGACAGGAAGAAGGCGATGAGCGCTTTAAGCCAAGCTGGCTTTCAAAGGCTCTTGTCAGGTCATCGATGAATCTCAATACCAATATCCGTAAAATACTACCTGACAGCTTTGTAAACGCTATCGGGCGACAATTTGAACCAATTAAACAAAAGGAGAAAGATCCGGACGCACCAACTTTTGACCTGATCAGGGCTTCAGTTAACCTCACTGTATCGAGCATCCTGATTGCATTGGGAACTTCACTAAAACTACCTCTGTCAACCACTTATGTAACCTTTATGGTAGCCATGGGGACTTCCTTATCAGATAAAGCCTGGGACAGGGAGAGTGCTGTTTACAGGATATCGGGGGTTCTTGCCGTTATCGGTGGCTGGTTCCTGACTGCCTTTAGTGCATTTACGCTTGCACTAATCATGGTGTATTTGTTTTATTATGGTCAGGTTTACGCCATTGTCGCAATGTCGGCTTTTGTAATCTATTTAATTTATAAATCGCACCGTTATCACAACAAAACAGAGGAAAGTGCTGTTGAAGGTACGAAGGAGATTTATGGCCTGACCGATGAAAATATTGGTGAAAAAACAGTAAAGACCGTCATTAAGAACCTGAGAAAGATTTCAACATCTATAGGAAGTATCATCACAGGAATTGAATTGGAAGACCGAAAACAATTAAAGAAAATTCAACGCGACCTGGATGCCACTACCGCCAAGACAAAATACCTGAAGGACCACATCACTGTAATTGTTGACAAACTTAAAAAGGATTCGACCGACACAGCCTACTATTTTGTTCAGGTACTCGATTATATGCGTGAAATGCTTCATGCCATAACATACATTAACCGTCCGGCCATCGAGCACATCGAAAACAATCACAAACCGTTCAGCGAAGAACAAATTGTAGAACTTAAGCACCTTCAGGAGGTGATTGTAAAATTTTTGAACCTGATTATATTGAGTATTGAGGGGAAAGACTACTCGAAACAAGAAGATATACAGGCCATTCTAAATCAATACCTTCACCTCATTGAGCGATACAATAAAAATCAAATTGGGCGCATTAAAACGGCTACTTCAGGAACTAAAAACAGTATCCTCTTCCTGAATATCCTCAACGAGAGCAAACACATGGCACTGATGGGATTCAACCTTTATAAGTCGCAACGTGATTTTGTTGTACTCAATAAGAAAAAGAACTAACAAAAAAGGCCGCTTGTATTTAAAGCGACCTTTTTTATTGTTTTACACCTGAAATAAAACGGGGCTTTCCGTTTAAATCGTGTTTAGGATGTACGTCCTTATAATCCCACGAATGGAGCAATGCAACCATTTTCTGTTCCTTCGTCTCGTTAATTTCAAAATAAATCCTACCTCCGGACCTTAGTAAACGCTTTGCCTGTTTAAGTATTCCTTCGTAAAAAAGAAGC
>NZ_JBTSLF010000327.1:1745-2617 GCF_054640775.1 Candidatus Aquicultor sp.
AGAACGTTAGCATGCATGTTATATTTCTCGCTTTGCAACACGTAAGGAGGGTTACTAATAATCACGTCCATTGGTTCCAATTCATTTATATTTTCCTGGAAAATATCGGCCTTAAAAAAATGCACTTCCAGCCCATTCGATTTCGCATTTTGGATGGCAACAGCCAGTGCTTCACTGCTTTGGTCATACCCCCAAACAGAGGCATCAGCAAGTACTTGCTTGATAGCCAGAGCGATACATCCACTCCCGGTGCCAATATCCAAAAATTTTAAACGGGGTGTTGTTTCAATTTGTAAGATCCAATCTACCAATTGCTCGGTTTCAGGACGGGGAATTAATACCGCCCCCGTAACTTTCAAACTTAAATTTAAAAAGGCTACCTTTCCAATAATGTACTGAACCGGAACATGACTTTTAAGGCTTTTAGCCGCAAAGTGGAGTGTTAACATTTCCGATTCTGAGAGTCTCTTCTCAGGATTTAATAGCATACCTGTTCTCGAAATGCCAAACAAGTCTTCCGTCAACCAATACACCATTTGGGCAGCTTCCTCATGACTATAGATGGGTGTTAAATCAGTTATATAATCGCTTACCAGCTGCTTTAACAAATTACTTTTAAATTTCATTGTACAAAGGACTGAAATTAAACTTTATCTTGAGCAAAATCCGTTAATTTCGCTTGATTAAGTATCAATTTCACAAAAATAGATGGGTCCGCGTATCCTGTTGCTCTTCGGTCAACAAAATGAGGGAAAAACCACCAAATTGTTGGAGATATATAATGAAATCAGTAAGATGGAGATTGATTCGTTGGGTTTTGTATCACCAGGAGTTTGGCACTATGGTCAAAAAACAGGTTATCAATAATTGGA
>NZ_JBTSLF010000328.1:0-2613 GCF_054640775.1 Candidatus Aquicultor sp.
TCTAGAGGGTTATCAAGCATCGACATTACTGGATAAACCGCTTCTCTGATGTCATTAGATGGGTCAAGCAGACCAATTAACTCGTAAGCTGATTTCAGAGGGCAATCTACTTTTTTAGTTAAAGATGGAACAACCCAATAAGCATGCGACTCCCATTTGATAGTCTTTAAGAGATTGAAAGCTTCCGCAAAAGGTAAAGCTTGCCAGTCTTCACGGGCTACAATAACATTTATTGGCTCCATATAACTATCCGGTAAATAATCAAAAGCGGTAGCCAAAGGAATAGTTGCCCACTCCTCATGCTTAGAAATAGCTGACGAAAGGTTTCCTAACTGGCTAAAGCCATTTCTGAACAGATTGATCATTCCCGACAAAGGAACTTTAGTTTGTTCAACCATGATGGTAACTGTATACATCGGATCATTGCTTTTCTGCAAAATTTCTAATGACTCTTCATAAGAAGCTATGCCCTCAGCAATTATAGTTCGCAGTAAATGCGAATCATACAAATCACTATTCGGAATTAGCGCCAACTCCAGGGCTTTAGCCAATGGACATTTTTTGGTGGCAATAATTAGTTGTAAAACATCAGTATGATTACCAGTTTCAGCGGCCAACTTAATAGCTTTATTTAATGAAAGCTTTTTCCAATCCGGTCTTTCGGAGATAGTTTGAAGACTAGAATCAAAATGTTGCATTTTACTGAAAAGACTTAGGGCATCATGAAGGGGTGGTGTTATCCAATCGCCTTTTTTTATGATTTCTTCCAAATCATAATGATCGTAATCCGGTGTATCACCACCTTCATAAATCGCTGGGATAGATTCGTTCATGGCCCTAATTAATTCCCGTCTTCTTTCCAGAGTAAAATCTTTTCTTTTTTCAAAGGAAGAAATTGCTTGTTTGGTGCAACTTATCTCTTTCATCAGCTTAATAGCCTTTTTAAAAGGCAGATTGTCTTTCGCAATTAAAGCCATAGCGGCATATCTGAAAGAGTCTAAGTCATACTGTTTGGCTTTTTCAAGCAATTCATAGGAACGTTTAAGTGAACAGTCTTTCCGGGCAATGATAGCATTAACGTTCCACATAATCACATCCTCAAGTTTACCCCATTTAGGCTCCCTAAGATTATGAAAAATGGCATCCAGCTTAAAATTGTGACGATCAATAATGGCCTCAAAAACTTCTTCCGGGCTTCTCGAGTCATGAAAAATTTCCAGAGCTTTTTTGAGGGAACAATTCTGTTTACCGATAACGATCTTAGCCAAAGAAGGATTATAGTGACTATCCTTTCTCTCTAGTACATCAAAGGCTGAATCAAAAGGCAATTCCTGCCACTGTTTTTTACGGCCAAGGCAGCTCATTACTGGTCCCATATAACCGAGTCTGTCAGAAAAAATAAATAATTCTTCAACGGAAAACTTATTCAATATTTTTCTATCAGCGAGAATCGTAAGAGCATTGTAGACATAATAACTATTTTTGCCCTCTTCTTTTCTGGCCCTGACAAATAAAGAATAAAACTGCTCAAATGAAATTTTTTTGAAATCTTTATTTTTAACAGCCACCTCCAGCACTGGTAAAACATGGGGCACTTTTGTCAGTAAAATCCACATGTGCGGAAATAGGCAATCTTCCCGGCTAAAAATAGCTGAGACAACGTCGAGATCATAATCACTTTGCGCTGCAAAAGACAATGCCTTACTCATAGTGCAAAACTTTGTTTGACTACAAAGAGCTTTAAAAAACTTTTCTTTTTCCATAATCTGTACGATTTTCAAGGTAAATATTTAATTCTTAATGTTCATTTTTATAACAGAAAAATATACCATCTTGATATATTTTTGTCAATTTTTAACATGATGCAATATTGAATTAGACAAATTAAAAACGGTTTCAGAATCATACTTTATAGTATAATCTAAAACCGTTTTATAATAATCTATATGAAGTTGGCGAGAAACTACCTCATTTGAGCTAGAATCTCTTCTTCAGTCGTCTGTTTTTCAGCCTTTTGAGCTTTGGCCTGTTCCTGTTTTTCGTCTCTTTCTTTTTCCAACTCTTTTATTTTACTGACGAGTTCAGGATCATTGCCAAACTCTTTGAGAATAAAATCGACCGCTTGTTGAGTTTCATTATCATAGATAGAAAATCGTGGACATCTACTGGTATCCTCAAGTAAGACATATCGGGCAATAGTATATCGCAGTTCTTTGCGCTTATTACCGGCCAGCAGCTTTAATAATTTGAATGCATTCCAACAACTAATCAAATTACTTCTGCCCTGACGGTGATCCATAATGAACTGCATTTGGCTAGTATACAGTTCCAAGGAATAGTTAATTTTGCCATACAGCATGAGACCAATAATATCTGCGTATTGGCGCATTGCTTCTTCCCATTCTTCCCTGGGTTTAGTTTTCCCAGAAATTTCGCTTAAAACGATTTCGCGCATTTGCGCATCAGCCGCTTTTTTCCATTTCTCATCGATTTTATCAGCATGCAAAATACTGCTAAACGGATTATAGCCCGAAGCGTCTTCCATGTTATCGGAAGTAGAAATATCCAGCAGCGAAAACCAGGGAAAAACTTTTTCGGCTTTTTCGGCCGGCA
>NZ_JBTSLF010000329.1:0-2606 GCF_054640775.1 Candidatus Aquicultor sp.
AAGCTCTCGCCGATAGACCAAGCTTAGTCATCGCCATTTTTAACAGTTCAGCGCTTGCCGAGTCAAGTTTGCAAAACTGTCTTACTTCCTTTGATCCCATATCAGCATTATTATAAATATTTCTCAATCCTGCAAATCTTTTAAGCTGAATTTCACGTGCTTTCATTACCCTTGCTCTAATTTCTGAAGAAGGCTCGCTTTTTACTTCAGTCGAAAGCTCCTTATATTTTACTGCGGGGACTTCAATGTGAATATCTATTCTATCCAAAAGAGGTCCGGAAATTTTTGCCATATACCGTTGTATTTGAGGCGGAGCGCATGTGCATTCTCTACCCGGATCGGTGTAATAGCCGCATGGGCATTCCTGCGTTGCCAATCTGCAAAGTTACCTTGCACGCTAAAAAACCGATTTCTAAAGCATATCCTGAAATCTTAAAGACGATAGGCGATCATATAAAGAAACGCAGAGTCGAATTAGAACTCTTTCAGAAAGATGTTGCACATATACTCGGAGTTAAAAAAGAATCTATCTATAATTGGGAAAACAATCACAACTCTCCTAAAATTTACGTACTACCTAAAATTATTGAATTTTTAGGATATGTACCATTTGAGTTACCCAAAGAAACTATGGGAGATAGAGTAAGAGCTTATAGATATAAACATGGGTTAAGTCAAAGAAGGCTGGCCGAACTATTGGGAATTGATAAAACAACTGTTAGAGATTGGGAGCGTAATAAACACAGTCCAAGTAAGAAATTGTTAAGGAGAATTTTTAATGTTTTTGGTTGGAATCTTTGATAAATTGCCCAATCTAGAAAGAGGAATTCTGCTGAAGTTGAAGTGTCGATAGAATTATCGAGTGATACTAATTAAGCTTTATGATTTTTGAATATCTCAGAAAATTCTAGAAGTTCTTTATTGTTTTTTGTAATGTGAGCAAATCTGGAAAAGCTTGTTGGGCTAGATGATTGAATCCCAAATCTAATTTGCAGCTCTAAACAGAGAAATATACCGGAAGAACAAAATTGTCCTTTATATTGCTACCCAAAATAGTGAGAGAGACTACTAGTAGAGAGAAAATGGACTGATCCAACTACTTTGGCGAGGTGGGAAAAGGATAAAGGAAAACCCAATGATTGTCTTCTAAAAATGATTAAAGCTCTATAGTTAAAGTCCACAGGGCAGAATAGCTCTGCCTGTACATAGAACGGTTCTAAAGTTCAAACCTCAATAGTCTATATCCAGATACATTAGTGACTACTCGCCGTAACGAGATTTATTAAAAAGGAACATTGTTTAGCTTGAAAATAATGGGAAAAAATCATAACTATATTTATGCAATAAATATTTATTTCGTTGTAATAAATATTTTCGCAAAAAAATCAGAAAAAGAGATTTGTTGAAGGCCATTATATTGTAAACATTCTCTAGAATATTAGGATTATTTTCAAATAAATATCTATATTTCTTCTCACTTAATGATGATGCTTCCTCAGCCATTTTACGACCAGAAATATCCTTTATGCAACATTGTAGCACTTTTATGTCACCTACTAAGCATAAAGTAGAGACAAACTCAATTGTACAGAAACATCCGTCCTTTTTCTTAAGTTGAAGATCATCATAGCGTACGTATTCATTTCTTATTAATTGGTAGAAACTATCTTTGCTTGGGATTATCTCTTTTAGTAGATCTATTTCCCAGATTTTTTTACCGACTAATCGTTCTTTGGAAGTGTCAATTAAATCAATTAGGAATGTATTTCCATCAACAATAACGCCTGATTCAGCGCTAGTTATTAGGATGCCTTCCTGCGCAGTCTCTAAAAGTCCTTGATAGCATGTATCGGGTAAATTAAGCAAAAGTAAATTCCTTCCTGTTTCCTTTTACTACTAATCTTCCCCCCAAATATTGTACACAAAAATAAGCCACTAAATTAATCTTTCTATTTTCAAATTCAACCGGCGAAAAATAACTAAGCGCCGAATGTCTTCTTTGCTTGTTGTAATATATTTCTATGTACTCAAAGATACTCTGTCTTGCCTCTGCTCTTGTTTTATGTTTTTCGAAATTAACTAGTTCTGTCTTTAACGTATGGAAAAATGACTCTACTACCGCATTATCATAAGGGTTGCCTTTTCTACTCATACATTGCACCATTCCATTCTTCAGCAATAGCTGCTTGACTTACTCTGATGCATATTGCCTGCCTCTATCCGAATGAAATATCAATTCGAGCAATTAAAAATTGTAGATAATGCTGAAAAGCTTCAGGCTACAACTGTTGATTAAGCTTTAATCTTTAGATTCGCTATCTTGAAAATTTCCTAAGAATTTAACGAGAAATGATAAAATGAAGCCAAGAAAGCATAATAAGAAATCTTCTCCTTCTATCCGAAAAGAAGTTAGCGTCCCTACCATGTAACCAAGATACTTAGCCAAAACAAGAACAATCAAAAAACCTACGAAACCCCACATTCCCAAAATAAGCGGTTTTATTATAAGTCCCTTAAAAGTCAGGTTACATTTCCATTCTTTTTTATCTTTAGTATCAATTGAATCAATCATAATGCAACAAATGGTTTTATGATAAATTTTTGTT
>NZ_JBTSLF010000330.1:0-2605 GCF_054640775.1 Candidatus Aquicultor sp.
CTTTAGCGATTCCAGGAATTTAAAAATGTTAGGTTTTGTCAAGAGGTCAGCCGCCTGTTGCCGGGCAGATTTAATAGAATACCCGGCCCTAACAGCAGCTTGAGTACCATTAAAATCCTTCAAATACTCATAACAAAACATCTTCTGCTTCTCATTAATTACTAATTCTTTCATTTTTAGATTCCTTCCTGTTTTCTTGCTTGTCACTAGTCACTCGTTACTAATTCCTTCTTGTCACTCGTTACTAGTCACTTGTCACTAATTTATCACTTGTCACTAAATACATTTGCAAATTAAATATATTTAATTATATTTCATACAAAGATATTACTTAATTATTACATATAATTACATGAGGTTTACAATGGAATTCGAAATATTAAAAACCGGTAAGTTTATGTCATCAAACGGACAAGAAAAAGAATTCTCCCAAACAGACCTTGAAAACATCGCTTCCTCATATGATCCAGCAGTTTCTGAAGCTCCCTTAGTAATCGGACACCCCAAAACCAACGATCCCGCTTACGGCTGGATAGAAAACCTAAAAGTCACCGGCGACCGGTTAATCGCAAAAGCCAAACAAGTAGTCCCTGAATTTCTTGAAGCAGTAAAGAATGGATTATTCAAAAAAAGAAGCGTCTCCCTAACACAGGACGGCAAACTCCGCCACGTAGGATTCCTTGGCGCAGAACTCCCCGCTGTAAAAGGCTTAGCCGACTTAGCCTTTTCCGACACCGAAACAGACACCACCTATGAATTTTCCGACACTACTGCAAATTCAGATATCATTTCGAATGAGTCCGCCGGTGCCTGTCCCGTTTGCGGGAAGAAATCCCATATTCCATCCTCTCAACCCGATTCTATCAAGTTCAGCGATTCCCTAAAAAACATACTCGACGCAATCACAGAAATAAAAACCAACATGGAAAAACAAAACTCTCAGCCGGTTGATCCAACTCCAGCACCAACCCCAACACCCTCAATCTCCGGCACATTTACCGACAGAGTCGAATTTTATTTCAACAACGGCAAACTCACCGTCCCGATGAAACAAAAACTTTTAGAACTTACCCAAACAGAATATAATTTATCAGAGTTCAAACTCGAAAATTACTTGAATGAATTTTTAGAGCTGATGCCTAAAGTTGTTCCGCTTGATACTATAGCCGTTAAACCGGAAAAAGAAGAAATCAAAACCCACGACTTTTCCGAATTTCTCTTAGACCCGGAAGCCGAACTTCTTCACGAAGAAATTCTGTCCAAAATGACAGAGCAAAAAATTTCTTACAAGTCCGCCGCCGAATTAATATTTTCACATAAAATTTAAGGAGTAAAAAAAACTATGTCACTTGCAAACAAAAGAATCGTTGACCCGGTACTTACCACGCTTGCGCGCGGTTTCTCTCAGCCGAATTTAATCGGCACAAAGTTATTCCCGGTTGTCTCAGTTGAAAAAGAAGGCGGCAAAATACCTCAGTTTGGTAAAGAAGCTTTTAAAGTCTATAACACAGAACGAGCAATTCGCAGCCGAAGCAATCGGATAAATCCGGACGGCTTGTCTTCTATTGACTTCGTTTTAGAGGAACATGATCTTGAATATCCAATGGACTACCGTGAAATTGATGAAGACATCCGCAACCTAAAACTCCACGCTACAAAAGTTACAACCGAAGGAATCGCGCTTCGCTTGGAAAAGAAAATTGCCGACTTGGTCCAGAACCTCTCGAATTTTCCAACTGGCAATAAAATCACCTTAGACTCAGCGAGTAAATTCACAACCCCAACCAGCGACCCAATCGCGGTTTTTGAAACCGCCAAAGAAGCCCTTCGCTCAAAGATTGCCAAACGTCCAAACGTTTGTATACTTGGCGCAGCCTCCTATGCAGCCCTCAAGAACCATCCGGTTATTTTAGACAGAATAAAATTCACACAGCACGCCATCATAGAAGTAGGCACATTAGAAACCCTGCTTGGCTTCGATAAAATTTACATTGGTGAATCAGTTTTCGTAAACGATACCACGGGAAGTTTCTCAGACGTTTGGGCAGACAATGCAATCCTTGCATTCGTCCCAATGGCTTCAGCGGACGTTCCTAATTCTTATTACGAACCATCCTTTGCCTACACCCTCCAGAAGAACGCCTACCCGATAGTAGACGTTTACGAAGAGACCGGAAACAAAGTCCAGGTAGTAAGAACTACAAATATTTTTGTCCCAAAAATCGTAGGCGCCGATGCCGGCTATTTAATCAACGACACAAACGCATAAGGTACGATATGCCTAAGAAAAAACCAGAACAGCCAATAGAAGAAATTAATCCCGAAGCCCCAGTCCCGCAAACATCGGATGCGTCCGTTCCGTCCCTGACGGACGCACCTGAGCTATCCCCTTCAAATTCACCTGTCATTTCGAAGAAGTCCGCGAGTGCCTGCCCCGTGTGCGGGGATAAATCCCCTAATAAACCCAAGCATTTCCGCGTGACCTACTCCGACGTCTTCTACAAAGGCAAATCCTATCCGGAAGGCTCAATCGTAGACTTTCAAGACGATCATCTAAACAAATACTTAGTCCCAATAATAGATGAAGAAATAACTCCGGAAGACA
>NZ_JBTSLF010000331.1:0-2598 GCF_054640775.1 Candidatus Aquicultor sp.
CGGCCGCTTCTTGAATCTCTTCGAGCAGGCTCGGGCTGGTATCTTGTGGATCAAACATGAAGGAATCCTTATCTCGCGCCGATCTTTTGTGGAAGGTAATCTGAGCCGGGGAATTTACGGTACACAGATTTCAGGATCGTCTTGCGGGTCATTTTATCCAAGTCGAGGGCGGCTTTTGCATCCGCCAGGGATACTTCTTGCCCGTTTAGCTTAACCTTTTTTGCGCCTGCCCGCTTGGCCTTCTGCATGTTTTCGGCCAGAGTGACCACACTACGCCAGAGGAAGTCCAGCTCCTCGGTGACTTGAGGGTCAGAGACCACAAACGCTTTGATGTCTTCAGGCAGCATAAGGGAATCGGCAAAGTCATGCCGCTGCTGTAGCATGTTGGTGTACAGGGAGAGCTTCATGAACTCTCCGGGTGATTTGGAGGCCGAGCCGACCAGGTTGTCAAGTCGGGCCTGCTCCTTATCACTGACCGTCAAGCCGGAGATACTACGCACCAAGTCGGCTAAGGTTTGCTTGCTGAGCACGTCGGTGGAGATAGCAACGTCGGGCCGGGCTTCGCCGTACCTGCGGACGCCTAACATGAACTGGTTCATCGGGCCCGCGACATCCTTTAAATCGTCGTTCACAAAGGCGTTAACGGCCGTGGTAGCGAGGTTGCGGAAGCCCGCGGTGGCTTGCCGGGCAGCTGCCCGTTGCGGGGTGGAGAAAGACTTGGGCGGAACGCCAATGTTGTTGCGGAAGGCGACGGGTACATCGTACTCTTCCTTGTTGAACCCGGGCATCTTTTCCGTGTAGCCGTCAGCCAGCCAGGGGACTGTGGCCGACCATTGTTTGCCGCGAGCCCCGCCCATCACCTGCGCGAGCTTGGCCTGCCCGGCGTCAGCCGGCCGGTTCGCCGCAGCAGAGCCTGGCTGAGTGCCTTGTGGAGTACTTTGGGGAGTGCCGGGGCCCGCCTGAGGTAGACCTTGGCGGAGACGTTGGATGACGTTGGTGGGGGCGGCTTGGGTGCCCGGGGCGGAAGTTTCGCCGGCCGGCGCGAGGGGGCTACCCGGGATTTGCGGGTTTACCTGGCGGAGAAGCTGCATGATGTCTTGCGGGGATTGCTGAGGGGCGCTGCCGCCAGAGCCGCTTCTGCCAGATTCAAGGCGCCGGATTGAGGGGCCGAACTGCTCGTTGGGGATGATGGCTTCGCGCCAGGAGGTAGAGCCCCCGCCGGAGCTGGAACCGCGGGTCCCGCCGAACATATTTTTGGCGCCGGCCTTCATGACCTCCCGGCCGAAGATGTTGGCCTGGGCGCCCTGCTCGATAGCTTTGCCGTTGGGGTTTCCGAGTAAAGCGGCAGCGTTAGAGGCAGCTGGATCCATGCCGACGTATTTGGTCTGCTCTTTGGTCTTGGCCGTTCGGGCCTGGATGTCTGCAATCTCGGCGTCGGTCTTGCCGGCCTTTTTACCGTAGTCGGTGATCTTAGCCTGGATCAACTCTTCTTGAACGCCCTGGGCCCGCATTTTGTTCGCCAGCTCCATCAGCTTGGCGTCAAAGGCTTTACCCTTCCAGTAATTGCCGGCCGTTAAATTCTGCTGCTGCTTCTGCTCCGCGTCGAGGAGCTTCAGCTCCGCGAGGCCGCCCCGCTGGGCAGCCGTGTAGTCTTCGAGCCCCTGCTTGCGGGCCAAATCGCGCACCAGAGGACGTTCTTTCCCCTGGGCCAGCTTAGCCCCGCCTTCCGCGAGACCGGCCAAAAACTTCTTGATCCCGCCTGACTTTTCATCCACCCCGTAGTTCTGCTTCCAGAAACGTTTATACGACTGGTCTTCAAAATCATTGGGCGTCATGCCCAGCATTTCGCGGATCTTGGCTTCACGCGCCGCGGCGGCCGGATCCGCGGTAATCGCCGGCCCGGCAGTTTCTTGGTCAAAAAGATCGTAAATGTCAGCCATTACATGCCTACCTGAGTGCCGGGTGCGTTAGGGATGGAGGGGGTACGGGGCGTTTGTGTGCCGCCGAAGGTGGGTACCTGGGACATCATGCCACCGGCGCCTTGTAAAATACCGCCCCAAGGGTTGGTATTCTGGCCCGTCGGGACCGCGCCCGAGGCTTGCCCGGCGCCCATGCGGGCCCAGTCGATACCCATTCCGGCCAGATTCTGTAACCCGCCCATCGCCGCAGCCAATTGCTGCATGAGCGTGTTGGTGTACGCCTGGTTGTTTTGAAGCCCGGACTGGGCCGCCGTAACATTACCCTGGTTGAGCTGGTTGCCGAACTGGCCGCCGGCCAAAAGGCTGCTGAACTGGCTACCCGCCGCGCCCCGCTGGTCACCCATGAGCAGCCGCGCCAGGTTGTTGTTTTCCAGGCTTACCCGGTCGCGGTCATTTTGGACGCCGCCGGCCGTCTGCACAGCGTTTAAACGACTGTTGATGCCCGAGTTGATAAAGTTGCTGCCGGCGCCCATGCGGGCAATCTGGTCACCAGAGCCGCCGAGGCCGAGGTTACCATAAGTGCCGACGTTACCCGTCGCCGAGTTGTTCACCTGCGGAAGAATACCCAAGCTCTGCAAGAGCCGGTTGGTCTCTAACCCCAAGGCGTCCTGAGTCGCCC
>NZ_JBTSLF010000332.1:0-2598 GCF_054640775.1 Candidatus Aquicultor sp.
TGATCATCAGTCAACATTTCTTTCTGCATAAATGTTAGCTGGAAAATCGGATCGTCGGGAATATTTTGCCAATCTATCAATTCTTCTATTATATAGTTGTTTGCACGGAAGGGAAGAATGTTAGAGACAACTTTAATAACAAATCTCTGTCTTTCTGAAAGATTTTGTAATTGAGGGATGTTGCCTATATCCCTTAATCCGTAAAATTTCATCTTTTTTGGGGTAATCATGCTTAACATCCTTTATTTAATGATTAAATACTTAACTGCTGTAAATTGAATAAATGGTCGAGTGTAAGCAAGTTTGAAAAACTAAACTAAAAAAAGTAAAACTCGTATTCGGTTTTCGAGTTGAGCACAAGCAGTAAATTTGAATATAAAAAATTTAGTAAATAAATCAAGTAGGAAAGAAAGGGATTCTAAGGAAAGTGTGTTTATGAATTCTTTTGCAGCAATTTAAAATAAAAAAAGCGGCGAAGTACCGCTTAATTATTCATAACAATTTTGAATCTCTGTAACTTATTTAATTTCAGTTACTTTGCTAATGTCGTCAATTCTCACAAATTTTTCATTGAATTTGTACGTGCCTTTTGCTGTTTTAACGCTTTTAATCAATTTTACGCTAACACCAGCCACTTTTGACTTTAATTTAGATTTATCAGCAAACGATTGTTGTTTAGCCATTTTAAATTACTCCTGTGAATTTTGGCCTCAAATATATAAAAGAATAAATATAAATAAAAGGAAGAATTTGGGCAGATAAAAAGTCGAAACGGTAGTGGAGGGTCTCAGATTCTCCACTACGACAAAGCGATCAGATCAAATCTGCAAATTCAGCGCCGGCAACATTTATTAAATCTTCAGGAGACAGGCAAACCTGTAAACCTCGAACACCTGCGCTCACAAAAATTTTATCGAATATTTGTGCAGTTTCATCTATATAAGTTGGAAAACTCTTTTTCATCCCGATTGGCGAACAGCCGCCGCGGATATATCCTGTTGTTGTCTGCAAATCCTTCAACTTTAACATTTCAATTTTTTTATTTCCACTTTCGATTGCAGCTTTTTTTAAATTCAGCTCTGCAGTAACAGGAATACAAAACACGCACACGCCGGTTTTATCACCAATTGCAACAAGAGTCTTAAAAACTGAATCCGAATCCGCGCCAATTTTTTTTGCAACAGTAATTCCGCTCAAATCATCTTCGTTTACCTCGTATTGGTGAATTTTGTGAGGAATGTTTTTTGATTCGAGAATTCTTATTGCATTGGTTTTTGACATTTCAGCGAAACAATTAGTTGCTTTTAGAGAATTTTAATTCTTCGTATTTCATATCGTAATTTTCGCATTTAAGCAAAAATTTTGTGTAATCATTTTGTGGGTAATCGAAAATTTCCTTAGTAGTACCACTTTCGGCTATTTCCCCGTTATACATCACAATAATTCTATCAGCAAGTTTTTTCAGAAGCTTCAGATTATGTGCGACACAAATCATCGTCAGGCCGAATTCAACATTTATTTTCTTGAAAAGATTTAAAAGAATTAACTGCGAATCAGCATCCTGGGCCGAAAAAGGTTCATCAAGAATAAGCAGCTCCGGTTTTGCTGCGAGAATTCTTGCAAGAGCGGCTCTTTGTCTTTCGCCACCGCTAAGTTCAAATCCCTTCCTGTTTCTAAGGTCATTATTAAAGCCAATCAAATCGAAAATTCTTGTCTTTTCAATTTCCAGGGATAACTTATCCTTGCTGTTATGCAAAATAGATTCTCCGACTATATCATCTACTTTCCGCAAAGGATTTAGTATGTCGCTATTATTCTGAAACAACAATTGGATGGGATTAGCTTTTGCGGCATTTCTATCTTCCCCAAAGTTTAAATGGATTATTCCGCTAGTTGGTTTATTTATACCCGCTATAATTTTTATAAGAGTGGTTTTACCCGAGCCGGATTCACCAGTTATTCCGACAATTTCTTTTTCCCTAATGGCAAAGTTTATATTTTTAAGTATTACTTTTTCTATTCCGGCATTAAATAATCCCTGGGATTTTACGGAATATTTCAGATCATTTATCTCAAGCAGATTATTCATATTTGCGTTTGTTCCTTTGCATCTTAGAACTTATAGTAATTAAAGCAATTCGAAAAAAATAAATAATGAATTATAGCTGAGAAAGTACCCCGTTTACAAGATAAGCAATTTCATCGGATGCTTTTTCAGCAAATGAAATATCCTGAGTAACCAGCAATACAGAGTTTTTGTTACGCCGTGTAAACTCTTTTAATTTCAGCAAAAATAAATTTGCAATTGCAGAATCAATTCCTGACGTTGGTTCGTCTAAAATTATAATTTCCGGGTGGCTGAGAAGTGCGAGGATAAAACTAATTCTTTGTGCCATACCACCGCTTACTTCGTAAGGATACATTTTATAAAGGCTTTTTAAATCAGGGAGCAAAAAATATTCTGTCAATTCTTCAATTTCTGATTTGTCTTTTGCCAGCAAATCGAAATAATATCTAATAGTTTTTAAGTGGTCGAAACTATTCATCGTATCCTGGAATACATACCTGACTTTTTCTTTCCTGAAAATTCTTAATTCT
>NZ_JBTSLF010000333.1:0-2592 GCF_054640775.1 Candidatus Aquicultor sp.
CGCCCCGGCGGAGCCGTTTATGGTCATCGGCAACACTGCGCGCATGACCATCGAGGCTCAGGTCGAAGAGATAGATATCGCAAAGGTCTCAATCGGCCAAAAAGTGAAAGCGACATTCGATGCGCTCGAAGGGCGCGAATTCTATGGCGCAGTGGATAGCATCTCGGTCCGCGCCAAGGTCGATCAAAATGGCGTGGTCACCTACCTCGTGCGAGCTGTCGTCGAAAACAATGATGGCGCGATAAAGGACGGTATGACCGCCCACGTCGATTTTATCCTGAAGCAAGCTAAAAACGTTCTGCTCGTACCGGTCAAGGCCGTAACAAGGGTAAACGGCAAACCCACAGTAATCGTCCAGCGTGCTGATGGTGCATTTCAGACGAAGATCATCGAGTTGGGCCTTACCGACGGCACTTCTGTAGAAGTCAAGCGCGGTCTCTCGGAGACCGACAAGGTAGTCGCAAAGAAAGAAGAGAAGAAAGAATAATGAATCCCGTGATTACGGCCGAGGGCCTTTCTAAAACATACAACCTGGGTTCGGAAGTCATCCCGGTCCTCAGGGATATCCAGCTTACCATCGAGGAGGGTGAATTTGTGTCGCTCATGGGGCCGTCCGGCTCGGGAAAGACGACGTTGATGAATATCGTGGGCCTCCTCGATCATGCAAGCGCCGGCACGTATCATCTCAACGGCAAGGACGTTACCGATTTAAGCGATGATGAGCGGGCACGGGTACGTAACCTTGAGATAGGGTTTGTGTTCCAAACATTCAATCTGCTTCCTCGAAGCGATGTATTGAAGAACGTCGAGCTGCCGTTGTTATACAGCGATGCTCCCAACCGGCGCGAGCGCGCTCTCGAGCTGCTCGAGAGGGTCGGCATGAGCGATCGTCTTAAGCATCTCCCGCAGGAATTAAGCGGTGGGCAGCGCCAAAGAGTCGCGATAGCCCGGGCTTTAATTGCAAATCCCAGCATTATCCTGGCGGATGAGCCGACGGGTAACCTCGATAGCAAAACGGGCGAAGAGATAATGGATATCTTTACCGACCTGAACTCGCAAGGAAAGACTATTATTATGGTCACTCACGAGCCAGAGATCGCCCGTCACGCAAAACGCATCATCCGGCTTAAGGATGGCCTGATCGTTTCCCAATAGCGCAGGCTGTGCTACAAACGCCAGCTATCAAATTGGCCGCTTGGCCAAACCAACCCCCCTCAAGAAACCTTTATGCAACAAGTTAGCGTTGGCTATGTTTCAGGACCCCATTCAAAAGGTTATTAATAACTATACGCCATATCACGGTTTCAAAAAGAGACACAGCCTTAGATAGTAATAGCCACAGAACCGAGGTAGATATCGAAAATGATCAACGTTAGAAACCTTACAAAGAAATTCGGGGATATTGCCGCCGTTGATAACATCAGCTTCGATGTTGCAGAGGGCGAAATATTTGCTTTCTTGGGGCCGAACGGGGCCGGCAAGACGACGACAATAAACATGCTCACCACTTTGCTGGTGCCCACGAGCGGCGAGATTCTGCTTGACGGGCATGACCCCGTAACCGAGCAGAAAGAGGTCCGACGTTCGTTCGGGATCGTGTTTCAGGACCCCAGCCTCGACAGCGAGCTGACCGCCTACGAGAATATGCAAATCCACGCGGTTCTGTACAAAATACCCAAAAACGTACGGAACGAAAGGATAGAGGAGCTGCTGAAGTTCGTTGAGCTTTGGGAACGAAGAAACGACCAGGTAAAGAACTTTTCCGGCGGTATGAAACGTCGGCTTGAGATCGCCCGGGGGCTCCTTCATCATCCAAGAGTCCTGTTTTTGGATGAGCCGACGCTCGGGCTCGACCCCCAAACAAGGAATCTCATCTGGGAACACATTAAAGACTTAAACGATAGAGAGCATATCACGGTATTTCTTACCACCCACATTATGGAGGAAGCCGAACGCATGGCGGATAAGGTGGCCATCATAGATCACGGCAAAATCGTAGCTCAGGGTACCCCCGAAGAGTTAAAAGCACAAACAAAGACGCAAACGCTTGAAGAGGCGTTTCTCGCGTACACCGGAAGAACCATCCGCGAAGAAGGAGCGAGCAGTCTGGAACAAATGAGGGCCGTACAGAGAATGTTTGGGAGGAGGCGGTAGTATGGATACGGTCTATATCCTCTGGCTGAGACAAATAAAACGCTATTTCAGGTCGAAATCTCGAATAGTCGGCGCCCTCGGCCAGCCCCTATTGTTTCTGCTGGCACTCGGATACGGCTTCGGGCCGGTATTCAGAAGGGCCGGGCAGGGCAACTATCTGGAGTTCCTCGTCCCGGGAATCATCGCCATGACGATTCTCTTTTCGTCGATGTTCAACGGGATCGACGTTATTTGGGATAGGCAATTCGGGTTCTTAAAGGAAACCTTAGTCGCACCGGTATCGAGGTTTAATATCATGCTTGGTCGAACGCTCGGCGGCTCCACCATCGCCGTCTTTCAGGGGCTTATTGTGCTTGCCCTCTCGTTTTTAATCGGATTCAGGGTCAATAACCTGCTTGGAATACCAATAGCCCTTGTATTTATGGTGTTAATCGCGCT
>NZ_JBTSLF010000334.1:0-2582 GCF_054640775.1 Candidatus Aquicultor sp.
CTTTGGCTTTACATCTCCGGTCACCTCGACAACTTCCAGGGCATATTTGCCTTTAAGGCCTAAGCCGATATTGGACAGGAAATAATAGTCACCGCTCGCCGTTACCACCACGAAATCTCTTTCCAAATTAATCATGGGATCGGCTTTATCGATCGGGCAGACATAACCTTGAATCAGGCAAGTAAGACCAGTCATCTTGCCAGTTATGGTCATCATTTCCGCATTTGCCAAAACAGGCACCAACAACAACGCCAAAAGGCCCAGGATAAAACAATACTTTCTGGCTTTATTCATCATTTCTCACCTCCCTTCTCTCAATATCTCCGCTCCTCAAAATGCGGGCAATAAATATTTACTGCCGGAATATACCTTTGATTTAACCTGTTTTTTAGGAAAAAGCAAGAACTTTTAACATTTTAATTTTGTTTATTTAAAGACACCGCAAGGAGGATGCCATAAGCCTATTCGAGAAGCATTTAATTTAAATAGTTAATTATTAATGATAGTTATATGGAAAGAGGAAAAATATGATATGCCCACCAAGGGGTATTTTTTTCTCGTTCCACGAGACATTAGATCACCGAAAAAGATGATGTCTTTCTAAGGTAATACAGAAAGTCTGAGAAATCAATTTCTAATTGTTCCTAAGTTAAAAAAAATATTTTTAGGGTATCTATCCAGCTCTCCCCGATTTATTTAGATTGTTGGCCTGAGGGAATTATATAGACCAAGTATTCCCTAACCGTTACCTGGTTTTCGATTCCAATTGAGCTTTGTTTTATAGGGGACATCAGGGGTGCTACCATCATTACAACAAACGATCACCGCCATCGACACTATCCGCCCTGAAATGACAACCGCGGCTCTGGCGGTTGTGACGGGCCGCCTGAGAGATAATCAAGGCCCCCTCGACGGCATTACGAAGACCGATCAGCCCGTCACTCAGCTTGGTTTTGCGGTAGAAAGTCTCGATCTCGTTTTGTACGTGTCGCAGCTCGCGAATGGCGCGCGAGAGCCGGTCGCCGGAGCGGATTAGTCCCACATAGTGCCACATGATGTTTTGTATGGTCTGCATGTCTCCTTGAATGAGGGCCGGATCGGGTTCCTGGGTCAGACCGGATTCGTCCCAGGGTGGTACGTCCTCAGGGGTGGGTACCACAGATTTCGGGTGGGCAGCTAAACGGGAAGCGATATTCCGGGCTGCCCGCGTTCCCCAAACCAGTCCTTCCAGCAGAGAAGTCGATGCCAGCCGGTTCGCCCCATGTAAGCCGGTACAGGAAACTTCACCAATGGCATATAGAAAGTCGATGTTGGTACGGCCCCACTCGTCTACGGCCACTCCACCGCAAAAATAGTGCGCCGCCGGGACAACGGGAATCGACTCCCTGGTGATGTCAAGGCCGACACGCTGGCATTCATAGTAAATATTGGGAAATCGAGTCTTGATTTCCTCGGCCGGCATGTGCGAGGCAATGTCAAGCAGGACGTAGGAATAACCGTGGGTTTCCATTTCCGTATGGATCGCCCTGGCTACCACGTCCCGGGGGGCCAGGTCCTTCCATTCGGGAGAGTACTCTCCCATAAACGGCCGGCCTTCAGGACTGAGCAGCACCCCTCCTTCACCGCGCACGGCTTCGCTGATAAGAAAACCTTCCGCCCCGGGAACGGAGAGCGCCGTCGGATGAAATTGGATATATTCGGAGTTAAGGATACGCGCCCCGGCGCGATTGGCCATGGCCAGCCCGTCGCCCCTGGCCCCGGCCGGATTGGTAGTGTTACGATAAAGGCGACCAATGCCGCCGGTGGCCAGAATAGTATAAGCGGCCAGGGTCCGGTGAACGGATTTTCCCTTTCGGTCAAAGGCATAAGCGCCGTGGCAGGTAACCGGTTCATAGGACGCCAGCGGGTCCCGCGAGTGGTGGGGATAAGTAATCAAGTCCACAGCGGTCGCTTCGGTAATCAACTCTATGTTGGGTTGCTCACTGACGACCTTCATCAGGGCGGAAATAATCGCCTGCCCGGTCCCGTCGCCGACATGTAAAATACGCCGTCGGGAATGGGCCCCTTCCTGCCCCCAATCCGGTTTGCCGTTGCTTTGTTCATCAAAAGGGACTTTGGCATTCTCAACCAGGACTTCCTGCAAAAGGGCGGGGCCCTCTTTGGCCAGGATATTGGCTGCCCGTGGCAGGGAGGCGCCGGCCCCGGCGGCTAAAATGTCTTCTACCAGCAGCTTCGGGGAGTCTCCCGGTCCGCGGCCGATTATCCCGCCCTGGGCGTAGCGCGAATTGGATTCGCGAGGATCCGGTGTGCGGGTGATCATGATGATACGTAGTTTTGGGTTCCGGGCTAGTTTCAAAGCGGCCGTTGCTCCGGCTATTCCGGAGCCGATAATAAGTACATCTGTTGTTTTCATAAATATCCTTAACCGATATTAACCGATATTTCGGAAAGAGTTGATAATAAGTTCTACGTTAAGTATTCAAAGGAGGTGTCAAATACCATAGCCGAATGGGTCAATGCACCTGAAGAGATAAAATCCACCCCGGTCTCGGCAATCCGGCGGACGGTTGAAAGCGTTACAT
>NZ_JBTSLF010000335.1:0-2578 GCF_054640775.1 Candidatus Aquicultor sp.
CATCCGATCAAGTTTTCTCAGGACCCCCAAAAACCTCCTTCTATCGGAGGTCCGTCGGGGGGGCAGACGAGAGAAGTCGTTATTGATTTGGGTTATTCCGAAGAGGAGTTTGAGGAATTGGAAAATGAAGGGGTTTTTAATTAATTTTCATCCAGAAATTCATGATTTCCGGATAGCTTTCAGCAGTCGGCGGTCAGCATTTAGTCCGACTCCCCTTATAAAGGGTTTTGCTGAAAGCTAAAAGCTGATGGCTTAATACCCCATTCGGAAGAGGTTCGTTTTCTGATGGATACTAATTAACAATTGGGAGGATAAAAAAATTATGATTGGAATCGTCTCATACGGTGGATATGTACCTCGGTATCGGCTGGATCGCCGAAAGATATTTCAGGCCATGGGCTGGATGGATCCCTCGACGGCCTCGAATATGAAAGGTGAAAAAGCTATTGCCAATTTTGATGAAGATAGTATCACCATGGCTGTGGCTGCCGGGATAGACAGTCTTTCAGGTTGGGATCGGTCGAAGATTGAGGGGGTCTATTTCGCTTCTACCACCATGCCTTATAAGGAGCGTCTGAATGCCGGCATCTGCACCGCGGCTTTGGGGCTCAATGATCAGGTGCGGGCAGCCGACTTTACCGGCGGTTTGAAAGCCGGAACCACGGCGCTCCTGGCCGCTTTGGAAAGTGCCGCTGCCGGCGGAGCAAACCCTGTTATGGTTTGTGCCGCCGATTGCCGATTGGGACAACCGGCGTCGGGTGAAGAAATGATTTTCGGTGATGGGGCCGCCGGATTTATCATCGGGAACGAAGAGGTGATGGCCGAGTTTAAGGGGTCTTATTCGATCACCTATGATTTCGGCGATCACTACCGCGGGGCTTTTGCCCAATTCGACCGGAAGTGGGAGGATCGATGGATTCGTGATTTGGGGTATGATCATTTCATACCCATGGCGGTTAAGGGGCTTCTGGATAAATATGGACTGAAGAGCACGGATTTTTCCAAAATCATTTATGATTGCCACTATGGAGCGGAGCGTAAAAAACTCAACAAGATGCTTGGAATCAGTTCCGAGATGGATCAGGATAATTTCCAGGAAAAAATTGGGCATTGTGGAGCGGCCCAAAGCCTGGTCATGCTGGCCGCTGCTTTGGAAGAAGCCAGGCCCGGGGATCGATTGCTGGTTGTGAGTTTCGGCAGCGGCTGTGATGCCCTATTTTTTGAGGTGACCGAAAATATCAGGAAGGGAAAGTCCGGCCAGGGTATTTCGGGTTTCCTGGCCAATAGGGCGGAATTGGATGTTTATGAGAAATACCTGGTCTGGCGTGATATCCTTCCGGCGGAGCTGGGCTTGAGAAGCGAAGAGGATCTTTGGACCCGCTGGACCGCCCTGTGGCGAAAACGCAAGGAGGTTTTAGGACTCTGGGGTTCCCGGTGTCTGAAATGCGGAACCCCCCAATTCCCGGCCCAACAGGTCTGTGTCAATCCCCGGTGCGGGGCTATGGATCAGATGGAAGAGTATCTCTTCTCTGATAAGACCGGGCGGGTGGTCAGTTATACCGGAGATATGCTGGCCGCCTCCTATAATCCTCCGGCTATTTACGGGGCCGTAAAATTTGACGGAGGGGGTAAGTATTATTTCGACTTTGTCGATTGTACTCTGGAGGACATGGCCACCGGTCGGCCGGTGTCATTCAGTTTCAGAAGAAAATATTATGATAAGAAGCGGGATATTTCCGGATACTTCTGGAAGGCAGTCCCGATGAAGGAGGGGAAATAATATGGCTAAAGGAATTAGGGATAAAGTGGCTATTCTGGGTATGGGCTGCACCCGATTCGGGGAACGCTGGGAGAGCAGCGCCGAGGATTTGATGGTAGAGGCCTTCAAGGAATGTCTGGCCGATGCCGGCATTGAGAAAAAAGAGATAGAGGCCGCCTATTTAGGAACCCATTTTGACGAGGTGAACGTAGGCAAGGCGGCCTTACCTTTATCCATCGCCTTGAAACTTCCTTTTATTCCGGTGACCCGGGTCGATAATTATTGTGCCACGGCCACCGAAGCCTTGAGGGCCGCGGCCTATGCCGTAGCCTCCGGGGCCTACAATATAGTTTTGGCCCTCGGAGTGGAGAAGTTGAAAGATACCGGTTACGGGGGTCTGCCCGGTGGGGCCGGCCGGGGTGTTCAAGCCCGGATGGAAATGGCCAATATGACCGCACCGGGGATGTTTGCCCAACTGGCAACAGCCTACAGCGCAAAATGGGGAATTCCCATGGACAAAATCAAGGATGCCATCACCCATGTTTCGGTGAAAAGCCACGCCAACGGGGCCCTCAATCCAAAGGCCCACCTGAAAAATGTCATCAGCGAAGAACAGGCCAAAAGAGCACCGATGATCGCTTACCCTCTGGGACTTTTTGATTGTTGCGGGGTGAGTGACGGGTCGGCAGCGGCTATCGTCACTACTCCGGAGATCGCCCGAAGTCTGAAAAGAAATCAGGGCCTGGTTACGATTAAGGCCATTCAGGTGGTCTGCAGTTCCGGAGAGGAGGAAATGTACACCGAGTGGGACGGGGCCCA
>NZ_JBTSLF010000336.1:0-2576 GCF_054640775.1 Candidatus Aquicultor sp.
CTCCCTTAATAACCGCATCAATTACTTTCGCCTTCGGCGAATCACTAAAATATTCATCATCCACGCGCTTCAAATAATCAATCACAAAATCTTTTATATTAAATATCTCAACTTCCCGGACAATATTTTTACTCACCTTCAGCAGAATATATCCATGCTCTAATTGCAGCTTGCAAAAACCATTCTCTTCAAGAAACCGCTTGAAGTTCTGTTTAGAAATCTTTGTCTTATCATTTTCGATATACCAGAATTTAACAAAAGGCTTTTGCCAACCGTACTTCTCTGCAATATGATAAACAGAGCCGAGCGTAATTCTCCCGTCATATTTCTTTAAGAGATCATCAAACTTCTTATTTATTGCAAACTCACTATCGTGATAGTTTGGATTACTAAGACTTAACTTCAAAAAATATTTTCTTCCTTCCTCACCTATAGTCACCAACCCAAACCCCAGTCGGTACCACTCCTCATAACAATTACATGGAAGACCGGTACCTAAAAACTCAATTGCACTATCTAATTTTTCTTGATCAAAACCAGCCGGCTCAAAAGTCCTTTTTCCAACTGCAAGAACCTCATTCTCTTTTTGCAAATCGCAAAACTCTTCTAAACATTCCAGAAGAATTTCCGCATCAACCTCTTTTGGCGCTTCCTTTGGATCCTCATAAAAAAATGAATACATCTTTCCGCTGTCATGCTTTGAATAGGGAAGAATAGTTTGCGAGCTGCTCCATCTTAATTCTATATGATCGCATAACCCTTCCTCTTTAAGGTTTAATCGATAAACACTTTTAGGACCATTTAATCTTTTGCTTAAAGTTTCACTGTCTCTAACCTTTACCCAAATATGAAATCCGGTGCCGCTCCCACTTTTTACAATCCAATTATAATTCACTCCTAATCCCAAACGCTTAGAAAACATTTTAATAATTTTTTCATTCCATCCCAGGTCTTCAATGTCATTCACATTTTGTTCTATCAATTGCCAATTTTCCCAGGCTATAGTAGGTCTCTTACCCCGGACAGGCAAAACATTAAATCCGAATTTCGAATTATAAACCTTAGCTAACTCAATAAATTTCATTGCTACTTTCCCTTCAAAATAATTTTATAGATCTGTTTTTATATTTTCCGTATATCTTCTTTCGCACATTAAAAGAATTGCCTTTGCTTAGCTGTTTCTATGTTGACCTCAAATAAATCACGTTAAAAAATTTTACGTAATGAAGCGTCAAACGAAAAATATTGTCTGAGCGAAGCGAGTTTATTTTTCGTAGCGTAATGGAGTAAAATTTTAGTGATTTATTTGCAGTCTTGATCTTTTGGTACTTTTGTATCAAGACAAAAGTACATATAAAAAAAAGTAAGTCTTGATTTAAAGCTAGCCCCGCTAAAAAGCGAAAATACTTTTCCATTAAGGAAAAAACCCAGTGAAACATTAATAATATTAATATCATTTCTTTACCTTTATTCTTTCAAATGACTAATGACAGTCTTTTAATAAACCCACCCCTAAAAAACCTTACGAAATAGCGTAGGTTTTACACCGCTTTTTCCTCTCAACACTTCGATTTTCTTATCTACCCTATATTTCCCCTCACTCATAAATAAACTCCCCCTCAGAATCGATTTTCACCTTTTTCCCCGTTATTGATTTTAGAGTTTTCTTCGCTATATCCGGGCGGGCAAACTGACATGTAAAAATCCATAGATTATCATTCACAGCATATCCACATAAACGAAAACCATTTCTTCTTTTCATCTTATTTGCGACTTCCTTTTCGTCCGTTTGAACTTTATAATATTGTTTCCCTCTTTCCTCCTGCCATAAGTAAGTCATGATATCCTCCGTTTATTATCCCTTTAACGAAAATATCCGCAAGCTTGATAAAGAATTTCTTTCTGAAGAAATAAATTCTCTATTACCGGTTGTTGAGATCATAGCTAAATGTTCCGGCGAATCATCAAGTGTTTTTATAGCATCCCTCAATGAATCCAAATTCAGATGAGAATAGATCTCCGTTGTAGAAATAGAAGAGTGCCCGAGCAGCTCCTTTATCTTATAAAGTGAAACGCCCTTCTGTACAAGATTGGATGCGAACGAATGCCTTAATGAATGAAAATGGATTGATTTGTCTATTCCGGCTTTAATGCACGCACTTTTGAATCTTTTGGAAAAATAATCCCCGGTGAACCTCACTCCCTTACCCTTACAAAAAACATATCCGATTAATGTTTCCCTTTGCATCAAGGGGAGAATACGAGCCGGCCCACCTTCCGGCGTTACCTGCACGTCCGCTTGACAGATTGGATTTTCCTTTTCCTTCTTTCCTCTTCCATTATTCCAAAACTCCATTATTCCACTTCTCCTCTTGAAAACCTCCATCGCTTCATCACAAATCGGAATAAATCTTTGTTCTTTTCCCTTCGTCGTAAACTCCTCATCTCCGACAGTTATAATCTTGTTATTCAAATCAACATTCTTCCATTTCAGATTTACAATCTCATTCAACCTCATCCCCGTATAAAATCCAATCACCACGACATCTCTAACAACATCATTTTCTTTGTGCCTA
>NZ_JBTSLF010000337.1:0-2576 GCF_054640775.1 Candidatus Aquicultor sp.
TCGTAATAAAGAACAATGATTTTTTGATTAGGGATTACCGGGAAAAAACGTATTTGTTTTTCTAACATAACAAGGGTTATTGTCAATATAAAATACAATTTAAACTTATTTTTCCTTGACCCCGCTTCCCTTTTCAACTTATAATTGAATTATTAATGGGAGGGGTCCTAAGAAGACAAAGTTCTTTGAGAAACTCGTTTTCCTGCCAGCTCATTTTAAAAGAACCCCACAAAATAAATATAGGTCAGCAAGGAGGAAAATGATGCCTAAACCCCATGATATTAAAGGCATTATTGAAAAGGTATCCCAAATTATCATTTCCGAACTCAAACTGGAGGACGTGACGGTGGAAACGTTCAATCCTGATTTGGATCTGATTGATGAATTGGGAATTGACAGTATGGATTTGGCTACCATTGCCTTGGTTTTGCAGGATGAATATAAGATTGTAATCGACGAGGATGATTATCCCAAATTGAAAACCATTCGCTTGATCGCTGAATATGTTGAGGAAAAAATTTCAGACCGGGGCTGATAGTTTCGGAAGCTTATTTCCTATTCGGGTCAATTAAACAAAGGAACTCATAGGTATATGATCACCGTTAGTTCACTATTGGATCAATCCTGGCACGAGCGCTACAAACGGATATCCAATCTGAATATCCGCAGTTCGATATATGACGTCACCAACCAGTGCAATTTACGCTGTAAGGGTTGTTTCTTCTTTTCTTCCAATGAACATAAGGCGGCCCGGGAAGAAATGGATATCAGGAAATGGGAAGCGTTTATCGACCGGGAAAAGGAACGAGGGGTCAATCTGGCCATCCTGATCGGGGGTGAGCCGACCCTTTACCTGGATCGGGTCGAGGCTTTCTACCGGCGTCTGCCGACCTATTGCGCGACCAACGGGTTGATTAAAATTCCCCGGGACCGGTTTCCGGACCTGATGGTCGGGATCTCGCTCTGGGGCAGTCCGGAAGACGAAAAAGTTCTCCGGGGACGGGACACCTTTGCCGTTTCCAGTAAGAATTATGCCGGTGACCCTTTTACCTATTATCTGTACACCATCACCCCTCGGCAGGTGGGCAAGATCGAGCCGGTCATTCAAAGGATCGCCGAGGTGGGCTTGAAGGTCCATCTTCAGCTATTATCGAATGATGAACATGTGGACGGCTTTTCCTGGAGTGAAGGGGAGATGAAGGCCATACGCCGGGAAATGGATGAGATGTTGGATAAATACCCCCAGACGGTCATTTCCAGCAAATATTACCATCAAATCATCACTACCGGGAAGATGATGGGACGTTCCTTCGGCTGGAACGAATGTCCCTCGGTTACCGAGTCCCTGGACGACCGGAACCCCCAACCCCGCCGCCTGATCCATTTTATCCGTTGGGCTTCCGATTTAAAGACGGTCCATCGCTGCTGTACTTCGGCCACGCGGGACTGCTCCACCTGCAAGGATGGCGCGGCCCACATGAGCTGGGCCATGGTCAATAAGCGGGAGCATATCCGGACCACCGAAGATTTACAAAACTGGATCGAAGTCTATGAAATGTTTGCCAAGCTCTATCGCTTTATCCCTTGGTGATTCCAGGCGGCCCTCAGGCAACCTGCCCTTGTCGGCACTTCATCGGCTTTTACGATAAGGTCAATCTCGATGTTATAAAAACCCCGGGGCGGAAGGCTCCCCGGATTTTGTACCACCGGATTGATATTGAGGAACAAGTTAAGAGTCGTCACCCCGGCGAAAGCCGGGGTCCAGGAGAATTCTAACAACATGTAAAATACTGGATTCCGGCTGGAGTCTATCCCGCACTTGATGCGGGACCGGAATGACGTGAGTTGGGTTTTAGCGACTTCTTACGAACCTATCAGTATTAAAGAAAAAATTTTCCTCTTCAGACATGGGACTTTATTTCCCTGGGGATGCCCTTATGGGTTCAAAAAAAGCAGTCATTTTAGGGTATGATGCCGTTTCCCCATTAGGAACGGATTGGGAAGCCCAATGGGAAAGGGCTGTTCGCGGGGACTCAGGGATAGGTCCTTTAACCCGATTCCCGTTAAGCACCGATTTTCCGGTTAGGGTGGCCGGTGAAGTTCCCCCCATCGACCCCCGTCCTTTTCCTTTTTTGCAGCCCCGGGAAATGGCCCATTGGACCTCCCCCATTTTTAAATACGCCCTGTTGGTAGTGCACCGCGCTCTTTTAAAAAGTGGTCTGGTGATTACGCCCGAAATTGCCCCACGCGTGGCCGTCACTTTCAGCACCGCCGTCGGTGGAATGGATGCTGTTTTGGAAGCGGATCGCCTGATGATTTCTCAACAGAAAATGCCTCATCCCTTCACCAATCCCAATTCCTGTATCAACATGGTCGGCGGCCGGATTTCCGTATTCACCGGGGCCACAGGTCCTATCTGTTCCACTATAACGGCTTGCGCCACGGGAATTACTTCTCTGATTATGGGTGAACTGCTCCTGCAACGTGGCCTGGCCGATGTGGTTATCGGCGGTGCGGTCGATTTCCCGCTGGTAGAACCGATCGTCGCCGGATTTGCTACCATGAACGGGGCCTAT
>NZ_JBTSLF010000338.1:0-2575 GCF_054640775.1 Candidatus Aquicultor sp.
CAAAGGGGTCGGCAAAGGGATTGGCCGCTGCCCCGATGAACATTCGGGGAGGATTTTCAATGTCCGCACCCCCCTGAAACTTGCCTTCATCCCTCATCTTCTTGACCATCTGCAAAAACTGGATCGAATCGATATCATGGACACTGGCAGCCATGGGGTGATCTCCAAAATGAGGATGATCTCCCGAAAGGCAAAGCATGGTATTGATGCCGTGCGCATAAGCCCCGATGATATCGGCCTGCATGGCCAATCGGTTACGGTCCCGGGTGACCATTTGCAGGATCGGATGCAGTCCCATTTGCCGCAAAAAAACACCGGCGGCAAAGCTCGACATACGGACCATAGCCGTCTGGTTGTCGGTGACATTGACGGCATCAATATAACCTTTCAACTGTTCAGCTTTCTGACGAATCTTTTCCGGCACAGCCCCTCGAGGAGGGCCACACTCCGAGGTTACGGCCAGCTTTCCTGCTTTCAAAACTTTTTCCAGGACACTCTCGGTTTTCATTCTGCCAAATCCTCTCTGATAATTTTTCGGGGGCCGGCTCCCCGGCCGGGACGCCAGTCTTTAGCCGGGATGATTTCTTCGAAACGGCTTTCCAGCCCCATCGACTTGAGCCGATCCCAGATCAATTGCCAGGCACAATCTACATCGGGGCTGATTTCACATTTACCGGAAGTGGAACCCCCGCAGGGACCGTTCATCAATTGTTTGGAACATCGGGCAATGGGACAAATCCCGCCGGTAACCCCCAGCAAACAGTCGCCGCATCCCGCACACCGTTCCGACCATATGCCCTGTCGTTCCGAGGCCCCCATAAATTTGGTATTGACCGCCGGGAATACCGGTTTGGCTTTAAACCGGCGGCTCAACTCCTGGACACCGCATCCGCAAGCCATGGACAAGATCGCATCCACGCCGTCAACCATAGTCGTCAGTTCTTCCACATATTCCGGATCGCATTGGCGTTCCAGGGTATGTTCCCGAATCTGTAGATTTTTACCCTGTTTCAGAAAGGCCATTTGCAGTAGTGAGGATAGGATACCGACTTCCTTTCGGCCGCCGGCGGAACAAACCGTCACACACTCATTACATCCGACCAGTAAAATTCTCTGAAACGGCCGGATATATTCAATGATTTCTTCCAGGGGTTTTGATTCCGCTGTAATCATCGACTTTATTTCTCCTTCGGTATTCGGACTGGGTTGGGTCCCAGATTCCGGATTTTTTCGGTGATCTGCCGGGCAATCTCGGCGAAACCCTCTCCCATGCCGGCAGAGAGATTGACCATTTCCAACCTTTGGCCTTCAATGCCGATGCTTTCCAAGAGCCTTCGCACCTGTTCCACCCGTTTGGCGGCCCGGAGGTTGCCTTTTTTGAAGTGGCAGTCTCCATCCAGACAACCAGCCACATAGACACCATCGGCGCCTTTTTCAAAAGCCTTCAAAACATGAATGGTATCTACCTTCCCGGAGCAGGGGACCCGTATAATTTTGACATTGGGGGGATAACTGAGCCGCTGGGTGCCGGCCATGTCCGCGGCGGTGTAGGCGCAGTAATGACAGCAAAAAGCGACAATGACCGGTTCAAATGTTTCCATTAGGTTATGCTACTCTCCTTTCCAGCAAGCCCTCGAGCTTGGCCAGAATCTGATCGTCTTCAAACTGCATCAGTTGTATGGCCTTGGCCGGGCACTCGGAGACGCAAATACCACAACCCTGACATTTGGATGGATCGATTTCCGAAACCCCGTCGGCATTGATAAACGGGACATCAAAAGGACAGGCCCGGACGCAAATCAGGCAGGCAGCACATCTTTTTGAATCGACCCGGGCGACGGCCGCACCAAGGTTGATATGGTCGTGGCTGAGGATGGTCTGGGCCCTGGCGGCTGAGGCCTCGGCTTGGGCGATTGTTTCCCGGATCAACCGGGGGGAATGAGCGGTTCCGGCCACAAAAAACCCTGGATTGGAAAGATCCACAGGGCGCAACTTGATGTGGTCCTCCAGAAAATACCCATCCGATGTTCTGGGAATTTTAAAAATCGCTTCCAGGTCTTCCGTGGATTCATCATCGCTGATCAATCCGGTGCTCAAGATCAGAGCATCTGCGATAACGGCCAATGGTCGGCTTAGGATGGGATCGGTGAAGGTAATTTTCACCTGCTTTCCGGCTTCCTGAACCTCCGGTGGGTTTTCCGGTTCATAACGAACAAAGACGACCCCTTTTTCCCGGGCCAGCCGATAATAGTCTTCCTGGAAACCATAAGTCCGCATATCCCGATAAAGGACGAAAATAAGGGCATCCGGGTTTTTTTCCAAAATTCTCAGGGCGTTTTTAATCGCCGCCTGACAGCAGATCCGCGAACAGTTAGGATTATCCGCTTGCCGGGAGCCTACACATTGAATCATGACCACGGTTTCCCAGTTATTGGTCTTTTCCGGTGTTTCTTCGAGCTGGCCATCCGCATCCAACTGGGTCATGACCGCCTCGTGTTGGCCGAGGAGATAATCCTTCGGGCGGTTAGGCAGTGCGCCGGTGGCCAGGATCGTAACGCCGTGGCTGATTTGCCGA
>NZ_JBTSLF010000339.1:0-2575 GCF_054640775.1 Candidatus Aquicultor sp.
CTCTTGGTCCATAATTTCCGCTTCAGCGTTGTCGATGAAAGGATCGTGGTACTCGGCATCCCGGAAAGTGTCGGAGAAAGAGAGGCGACCAAAAAAGGATACACCATCCCTTCTGAAGGGTTGGCCATCCTTCTGAAGAATTATTTCCACGACTGTCAAAAACAATCCAGCATGAAAGAATATATACAGGAGGTATTCGACCAGACCGGGGCGACACTCGAACATCTGGCCAGGGAGTTCCATCTGGAGGAAAAGGACCTGAAAGAACTGATGTAAGATAATAGGGAAGAGTTGAAATTTCAATTTTTCCCTTGCCCTTTTCCCTCATCCTGTTTATGATAAATATAGTTGAATCCAGGTGATATTATAGAAACCATGCTCTCATCTTCTGATCCCGCCCTTTCTCCTATTCTTCTTCCTAAAGAAATTTCGATTTGAAAAGGAACCAGAATGACAATTCCTGAATTTTCAGAAAACCAGCCGGGCAAGGAAAAAACCAAATCCGGAAAGATATCGGAAGACGATCAGGAAACGACCCATTTCGGATTTCATAAAATCCCGACCCAGGAAAAAGTCCGTTGGGTGCGCAACCATTTCGATACGGTAGCCCAAAAATACGATCTGATGAATACCATTCTGAGCTTCGGTATTCATTACTTATGGAAACGTACCTCCGTTGATCTTTTAAGATTACAGCCGGGAGACAGTCTCCTGGACATTTGCGGCGGCACCGGCGATCTTTCTATTCTGGCCTTAAAGCGAATGAAAAGGTCAGGAGAGGTAGTCTTAGTCGATATTAATCGGAAGATGATGGAAATCGGGCGCCGAAAATCGACCAATGCCTCATTCAGGAAAAAAATAGGTTATGTGCAGGGAGATGCGGAAGGCCTTCCCTTTGGATCCGGGCAATTTGATGCGGCCATGGTCGGCTTTGGATTCCGAAACCTGACCCATATGGAAGAGGGTTTCAAGGAGATGTATCGGGTCCTCAAACCCGGGGGACGATTTATGTGTCTTGAATTTTCCAACCCCACCAACCCACTGTTCCGCCGGTTATACGATTTTTACTCTTTTCATATTATGCCCCTGCTGGGACTTCTTATTGGCGGATCCCGGCAGGCCTACACCTACCTGCCTGAGTCCATCCGGCTTTTTCCTTCGCCGAAAGAATTGACTCGTCTCCTGGAGGAAATCGGGTTTCGTCAGGTAAACTTTTCCCCCCTGACCAACGGGATTGCTGTGGTGCATTGGGGATGTAAACCGGCCTGATGGGCGATCTTGAAAGTTGTCTCTGGTCCTAATTTTTTCCCTTCCCCTCTTCAGTCACGGGGATTTCCTTTTCGACCGGAAAGCTTAACTGGGCGCCGAACCAGCCCATGACCGAAACCAGGGGAAGCAGGGAAAAAACGAGGATCGAATAAATCCATCGGGCCGATCCCGGAGAAATCAAAATAGCCGGATCCATGACGCGCCAGACCATGGCGATTATTGCTGTGATCAGAAGGATCAGGGAAACCTTTTGCTTGATCCTCACCGGCCTGATGGATATGGCCCGATAATTCAGCCACCAGGTATAATAACCGGTGCCCATAGCTACCGGGGTAAAAAGAAGGCCTGCCCCCAGACAATGCCAGGCCGTGGTTTCAAAACTCCCAATTCCGGTCAGCAAAAAAAGAACCGTAAATAATGGGGCGGCAAACATAAAGACGATAGGAAAGTGGATCGTCATGGGATGGGGATGCCGCCGGAGCATGGGGAAACGTTTTAGCAGAGTGTCCAAAAATTTCGGTATGGGCTTTTCGACCGGTGCCACCTTCTTCATTACCGCCACCTGCGGGTAACGTTCCAAAACCTCCAGGCCATGAGGCGCGGCCTGGATATCAGTCGTAAGATCGTTCCCGGCATGATGCCGGTTCATATGGAGGCCGGTTTTCCACAACTCACTGGCACTCACATCAATAACCCGGCCGCGATGAACGATATAAACCGGATTCCCGTCTTTTCCGTTGAATTTCGGCAGTTCCTTGGGATCGATCTCTTCCATAGAATTTCTCCTTGTAATAATTTCAGATCATGAGGGACAAGCTGATGACTGTGAGCACAGCCAGGGGATAATAGCTGGCTCGATTAAATAAAATGGCTGCTTGAGAGCGGGCCCCGGTCTTGATAAGCCGGTAGCCGGGCAGTAGAAGCAAATAAACCCCCAGGCCCAGGGAAACTGCCATGGGAAGGAACCCCTTCCCCAGGGGAGAAACCCCTATAAGAACTCCACTCAAGACTACGACCAAAAGGAGAGAGGGAAAAATAATAAAATTGGCCCAGGTTGTTCCCAGCACAACGGGAATCGTTTTGGCTTGAACCAACCGATCTTCCTCCATGTCCATCCAGTCGTTGGGGAGATGTTGACCTCCAATTTCCCAAAAAAATACCCAAAGAAAAAGGAGGATCAGGAAGACCGGGGATGGATGGGGATCAACGGCGAAAACCGCGGCTAGACCCCCGACCGTTTTGACTGTTCCGCTGATAAGAGATCGAAACGGACTGGTATCCCAGAGCAGGCAGTAACTTATCTCCA
>NZ_JBTSLF010000340.1:0-2569 GCF_054640775.1 Candidatus Aquicultor sp.
ATTTCTTCGCCAAATAAAGGTTCCAATAATTCCTTTACCGAATTGAATGTAAAATCTTCCCGCTCGTTTTCATTCATCAATTTTAGCGCTTCTTTATATTGTTCATAAGCACCAGGCAGATTTGAAGTCTTATAATAAATGAGTCCAAGGTAAAGGTGTGCACTTTTGCTTCCAGGATTTAACCTTTCAAGTCTTTCGAGTAAAGGAACGGCATTTATGGGTTTGCCAATATCTTCATATAAAAAGCTGATATGCAAAATTGCCTGTGAATTAGCTGAATCGATTGAAAGTACTTTTTTAAAGTAACGCTCAGCTACTTCAAATTGTTTTAATGCATAATCATCAAGGTGTAAAATTGGCTCATTAGGGCTTTCCTGAGTTGCTGAGTTATTAAATTCGTTAAAATCATCTTCTTTTATCCTTCCAAGTTGGAAGAGTGCAGTAATATTTGTGCTGTCAACATCATCAATAATTTTTTCATATTCATCAAATGCGAGACTGCTGCTGAAGTATTCCATCAATGCGGCGTATAGTAACCTAAATTCAATATTTTTTGGTTCTTTAAAAATTGCACTACGCAATAATAATCTTGCACGGTTTCTTCCGTAAATTGTTTTCTTGCTAACCAGGAGTTTTGCCAGTTCAAATTGTGCTTGAGTATTGTCCGCTTCCTTAATGGATTTCTCAAATAAATTCTCTGCGGCTGTAGAATCGCCCTTATTTAATGCGGTAATTCCGTTTTGATAATATTTAATCGAAAGAGAATCTACTGAAAAAGCATAGATCTCCGTTGTAATAAAAAATTTAGAAAGGGATATTATAAGTATTACTGATTTCATAAATTTTATATTGTAACAATTATAAAAAATACTTCCGGATTGCTATGAAATCAACGTAAAACGTAAGATTTGAAAATAAAATCGAAAAAATAAATTTTATTTACGGTTTTTAACTTTTGAAAAAATGTCAATATAAAGATTTGATGAAAGCGCGCGCTTATTCCTGGATTTCCGGTATGAATAAATTTTTGCACCAATATATTGTCCCGAAAAAAAAGATCCCACAAGTACCGGATAAGTCACAAAACGGAATCCTAATCCGAGTAAAAATCTTAACCCTACTACTACCGGAACAGGTAGGTGAATTGCAAGGATCCATCCGCGGGAAAACTTTCTAACACTTTTTCTCCAGTATCCGAAAGGGATATTAAGGAATAATATTAATATTGAAGCGTAAATTAATTTTAATGTCAATATATAATAATCCAATTGTAAATCTAAATCCGGTTAAACATTATTCTATCTGAGATTATCTAAATTCATTATGTTTTCTCAAAAGATAATTTGCTTTCTCTTTGAGAATTTTTAAAGCTAAATCAATTGTTTCCAGGTGAGTTCTGAAAGCCAGTAATGCCAAACGAAAAGTAAATTTACCGTCTATAATTGTTGAAGTTAAAAACACTCGACCGTCTTTGTGAATTTCTTTAATAAGTAATTCATTAAATCTATTTGCATTTCCTTTTGGAGGAACATATCGGAATGTAACTACGGATAGTTCCGGTTCAGTTAAGGTTTTAAATCCACTTGTAGTCTTAATCTGATTATAAAAATATTTAGCCAGTTGAAGTTTTTCTTCCAAAGCTGCGCGAAATGGTTTTATACCATGAATCTTTAGCGGAAGCCACAATCGCAAACCACGAAAATGTTTTGTCAATTCTGCTGAAAGATCAGCAGGGGATAATTCATCAGTTGCCGTTAGAGCATCCTGCATATAATTTGCCTGGTAATAATGTGAAGCAGCGAGATGCTTTACATCTTTAACCAACACAACTCCGAGTCCGTAAGGAATAAACAATCCTTTGTGTGGATCAATTACAAGTGAATCTGAAAGGTTAATGCCACTTAATTTCTTTTTACCTGTTTCTGATAAAATAAAAAACCCCCCGTATGCTCCATCAATGTGATACCAGAGATTATGTTTTTTTGCAATTTTACCAATTTGTTGTAATGGATCAATTGCTCCAATGTCTGTTGTTCCGGCAGAAGCAATTACAAGCCAGGGGATTAGTCCGGATTTCTTGTCTTTTATAATTGCTTTCTCAATTTCTTTGGGAATCAATCGGAATTGTTTATCGAGAGGGATATATCTTTTTATAACATCACCAAGTCCGGCAATTCGCAGGGATTTATCAATACAATGGTGTGTATGTTTCGAAAGGTAAACAACCGCTTTGTGAAAATTCTTAGATTTTAATTTTTTAGCATCACGTGCTGTGGTAATTGCAATAAGGTTTGCAACGCTTCCACCCGAAGCCAGATTTCCGCCGGCAGATATGGGATAATTAACTAAGTCGGCCATCCACCTGATCAGCATATTTTCCATTCTAACTGCACCCGGAGATGCAAAGAAAATTCCGGCGAATCTGTTTGTAACGTCCGCAATATAATCACCGAGAGAAGAAAGGTAAATTCCACCTCCGGGAATGTAACCAAGATGTCCCCCCGAAGCAGGATTTAAATGCGGAGTATCAACATTCTTCTTAATAAGACTTAAAGACATTTCAATTTTT
>NZ_JBTSLF010000341.1:0-2567 GCF_054640775.1 Candidatus Aquicultor sp.
CCAGGCGCATAAATTCCTGAGTTCGGTGCGATGGAAGCCAGCAAAGAATATGACGGAGTTTTTGGTGTCCATGACGCCAGGCCACCGTGCGTAACGGAGGCAGCCATCGCCCCGCTTCTCCTTCGGTGGTTGCTGTACGGGAATGAGACGAGGCCTGGGCTTCGGGGTGAAGGGAGCAAGTCACAACACGCGAGAAATCCATTGGCCGCGAACGAGTCATTGTGTACGAGAAAACCAAGGGACGGAAACGAGTCACAGCACTTTAGAAACCCAGTACTGCTAAACGAGTCAAGAAAGGAAAGAAAACCAATTTTCATTAACGTATCACAAGGAGAAATAAAATGAACAAATCAGTAATGAGAGCAATGGTACGCGGGGCCTATGATTTGCAGAAGCTCCGTATTCAATCTGGGTTGCGCGTAGTGGCGGCCTTCAAGACCAAGATCGGGCAGATGCCCGGACACGGAGAAGATGAACTGGAGGAAGTGGCGGCGCAGATATTGAAAGAACTTCGCTCAGAATATGAGCGCATCACCGACGCCATCACGCAAAACGGGAAAGTGCGAAAGGTTAAGGAATCGGACTTTAACGGATACAAACTGCTGTCTGACGCAAGCGAGTTTACGCTGGTGAAAGAATATCTGGCACTTCTAAATGCGGAAGAATCGCAATTCAAGGACATCGGTCGTACCTTGAAAAGCTACCCCGTCTGGACATCGTTTTTAGATGGCGTGCGCGGGGTTGGCCCGGCGATGGCTGGCGTTATCATCAGCGAAATAGATATCAGCAAGGCCATGTATCCCTCAAGCCTACACAAATACGCCGGGCTTGATGTGGCACCCAACGATGATGGCGTGATGGCCGGGCGTTCCCGCAAATCTGCACATCTTGTGGACGTGACATACACCACGAAGGACGGAAAAGAGGATGTGCGGAAGGGAATTACCTTTAACCCTTTCCTCAAGACAAAACTGATCGGCGTACTTGGCTCGTCTTTTATAAAACTCGGCGGACCATATCGAGATATTTATGATGGATACAAGAACCGATTGCAGAATCGTCCAGACCTCACCGAGGAAAGCAAGGGCCACATTCACAATATGGCGGTGCGGTATATGATTAAGATGTTTCTTATCGACCTGCATCGGGAGTGGCGCAAACTGGAGGGGTACGCACCAACGGAACCGTATCACGTTGCAAAGCTGCATTTGAGAGATCATGCGGCTTGATTTGAGAGTCATAACAGGGAAGAAACCCACTAGAGATGAACGAGACACACCCAAGGAGAAAACCATTGCCGTGAAACGAGTCAGGCGGCGTAAGAAAACCAAAGGAACGTAACGAGTCATTCGTGGTAAGGAAACCAAGCACGATAAACGCATCACGCGACCCGGCGCGTAATCCGGGCCACTTTTTAGGGAGATATAAATGGGTCGATTAGCACGAATCAACGCAGAACGCAAAGCCGTCGGATTACCGGTGGATGACAACGGGTATCACCGCAAGCCTCAGTCTACGCGGGTGACTCCGGTTGTGCGGAATAAGATGGTATTGGCGTCGTTATTGGCGACGATTAAAGGGGGTGGAAAATGAGCGAGTTTAAGGTGGGTGATCGGGTGCGGTTGGAGGGGGTTGTGGTTTTCGATAATAGAGGTAATTGGACTTTTGTGTGCACGGAAGGTGACGCGGATGGTAATAACGGGTTTTCGAGGTATGCAACAGAACGCGCCACACTGAGCGAACCCGTGCGCCCAGAACTTAAATCCGGGCAAGTGTGGGAAGATGCGAGCGGGATCAAGGTCACGCTCGCCGACGCGGGGCCGCAGACATGGGATCGCGACAACTTCCCGTTTTACGGGACAGCAGCAGGCTTCCCACCGAACGGGAGAAAGTATAACTCCAAAGGTATCCGAATAAACGAAGACGCAACCGGCCCAAACTATCTCGTGAAGCTGATCGAGGATGTTGCGGAGGAGGTGCAGCCGGAACCAAAAGCCCCGCCGCCCCTGGACACGAGCAAGCCTATGCGGGCAATTGGGGGTCTCGTAGTCAGGGAGTTTGTAGACCGCACCGAAAGCGGGAAAGTAGTTGTCCGGGATGGCGAGGGGTATTTTCGTATTTTCCGTGAGGAAGAACTCGAAAACATCCCCACCCCAAAGCGCACCATGAGCCGGGAGTCGGTGATGGTATCCGTATCTGGTGGAGAACCATATCTAACATGGGATAATTGCGTGCCATTCGGGGGCAAAATCATCGCACGCGGCTCGGTCACTCTGACGGAAGGAGATGGCCTATGAGTGCCCCAGAGAATATTTACGTTCCACTGAACCACGGAAAACTTGTAGGTGTCTGCGCTTATGAGCGAACCCACAAGACGGACGTGGAATATATCCGCGCCGATATTCACGAGGCGGAGATGGAGGCACTCAAGGCTGAGAATGCCGACTGTCGCGCAAAGTACGCCAAAGTTACAGCAATGCTTGCGTCCCATTATGTACTTCTGCCGGAGGTGGAACCATGAAACTGCAACGATACGATGTTAAAGACGGCGGGTATGAGAAGGCTGC
>NZ_JBTSLF010000342.1:0-2567 GCF_054640775.1 Candidatus Aquicultor sp.
AACCACCAGCAACCTCTATGTCGGACGTGGCACGGTTCGGGGCCACCTGAAACACTTGTTGTCTTACCTGGTTGACGAGGGGGTTATGAAGCTGCCCCCCCCTAAACCACTCCCGCCTCAATATCGCTGGGTACTCGAACCGTATTTGAACCATTTACGTGAGGACTGCCAACTCAACGACGCTACAATCCAGAACTATCGGGTAGCTCTGTGCAGGTTTCTCGATGGTTTGGGAGAGAGGGCTGCACGTAATGGCATGAAGGCATTGAAAGCTGATGATGTTGAAACGTACATCAAACAGCACATCAAGGAGAGTCCTGTAAATCTGAGGAGTTTAGCGTCATATCTCCGTAGCTTTCTTCGGTTCTGTGCATACAAGGGATATGTCGCCAAGGATTTTTCCGGCGTTATTCCCTCCGTCCCTGCATATCGTCTGGCATCCCTGCCTAAGGGGATGGAAGACACCGATTTGCAACGAATCCTGAATGTCATCCCCAAGGGAACCGCTGCCGGAGCAAGGGATACCGCCATCATGCTGCTTATGATGGCCTACGGCATTCGTGGCATGAGTGTGGTTGAGCTACGCCTTGAGGATATTGACTGGCAACACTCAACCATTCTGATTCGGGCAAGGAAGGGTGGCAAAGAAGTCGTGCTCCCTTTGCTGGAGGCTGTCGGTGAAGCGATGATCCAATACCTCCATCATCGCGCGGAAACACGGCTCCGAGAAGTTTTCCTCGGCGTGAAGGCTCCCTACTTCCCGCTCACCGGCCAGGACATATCCAACATCGTCCGTAAGCACATGACGAACGCTGGAGTAAAGAAACCCAAGAACGGATCGAATACATTGCGACATTCGTGGGCAATCCGGGCACTGGCAGACGATTCACCGATGAAAGCCATTGCCGATGTCTTGGGGCACCGCTGTCTGAACACTACTTTCATCTATGCCAAGGCCGACCTCAAGATGCTTCGTCAGGTAGCCATGCCATGGCCGAAAGAGAGGTGAACTATGGCGACATGCATATTCCGCAGTCCCGTTGCCTCCAGTCTCCAAGCGTTCTTGGAGATGAGATGCGCTCTCGGCCGTAAGGGCGAGAGCGACGGTAAGATTCTTTATTACCTGGATCGTTTCCTGATGTCAGAACTGAAACCAGGACGACCGATAACTGCTGATATAGCAGAGCGTTGGTTCAAGTCGATGGAGCACCTGAGTATCGGAAGCAGGCTCAATCGCATGTCGATCATGCGGCAGTTCTGCGCATATCTGAGCAATTTCGACCCGCAGACATGCATTATTCATCAGAGTTTCCTTCCACGCAGAAACCGCCCGGCACCTCATATTTATTCGCCGCAGGAAATGAATCTGATTCTGGATGCTGCCGGCAGAATAGGTCCGGAGGGCAGCCTTCGTCCCATGCTCATTACCACAATTATCGGCCTGCTCTACAGTACCGGCCTGCGCATCGGGGAAGCACTAAAGCTTCTGTTGGCAGATGTGGACATCGAAGGAGAGCTGTTGACGATTCGGAACACCAAGTTCAAGAAATCCAGATATGTTCCCCTGTCGCCATCCACCACCTGTCAGCTGGCAGACTTCCTATATCAGCGGAAAGCAGCAGGCTTTCCCACTGCTCCGACTGCGCCGGTTTTTATCAGTCCATCCGGAAAGGCATATCGGCCTGGACGGATTTGTGAAATTTTTCTGGAAATACTCAGAGATGTCGGACTGCGTGGTCCCAAAGGAGAACGTGGGCCTCGCATTCATGACTTACGTCACAGCTTTGCCGTGAACAGACTGGCCCAATGGTACCGGCAGGGAGAGAATATCAATGCCAAGCTACCGTTACTGGCAACATATCTCGGGCACTCCTCGCTCGTTGGCACCGAAACATATTTGCATGCCACAGCTGAACTTCTGGAACAGTCGAACATTCGATTCAAAAATAATTTCGCTGTTCCATACCTGAAGCGAAGCAAAGGGGGGAGTCATGGCGCAAAGTAATAACATCGGCCTCCCCATTCGTCGATTCTTTGAAGACCATCTGGTCTCCCAGCGGGGAGTGAGCCCAAACACGGTACTGTCGTACCGTGATACCTTCAAACTCTTTCTACAGTTTGCAGTGGAACGTTGCAGGAAGTCCTGCACCGATCTTACAGTTGATGATCTTTCCGACCGGTTGGTCAGGCAATTCCTGGAACACCTTGATAGCGGAAGAAAGAATGGAACTGGAACCCGTAACGTCAGGTTGGCTGCCATTCATGCCTTCTTCAGGTATCTGGCCGCCACTGATCCCCGCTACATCGCCCAATGCCAAACCATTCTTGCCGTACCGTTCAAGCGGCACGCCAGGCATGTGTTGGGATACCTGGAGAAGGAAGAAGTCCAACATATATTCAGGCACATTGATGCCCAGGAAGCGCAAGGACGGCGGGATGATGCTCTGCTGCGTCTCCTCTACAACAGTGGAGCACGGGCGCAGGAGATTGTAGATCTCAACGTCAATCATCTCCGGTTCAGTCGCCCTTACTACGTGCTGATTCATGGCAAGGGACAACGTGAGCGA
>NZ_JBTSLF010000343.1:0-2556 GCF_054640775.1 Candidatus Aquicultor sp.
GCTTCGATGGAGGGAATTCTCTAACGCCCGCAAATTGAATTTCAGTATCGCCGGATTGCTTTACGCCTAGAACCAAAGTTGCTTGCCCCAACACAACTTTCACATTCAGCCAATCGAGAGCGGTGTTATCGAAAGTTGCTTCGCCGTTTAACCCGAGCTTGAAATTTGTTTCATTACCCGAAAAGAAATTCTTAATGCCGTTAGGATCGCCGGAGTTGAAGGCAAGGCATGCTTCCCCCGTGAATGCGATCGGATAAGATTTCAATGGAATTGTTCCGGTAAAATAGAAATTGCCGTTGAAACCCTTTATGCCGCCGAACGGAACCAGAGGTACAAAAGGAATTAAACCTTGAGTTGATACTGCAAGTCCAACATCAGAAAGATCTCCGAGTTTTGTTCCGGTAAAATCGCAAGTGAAAAATGTAAATGGATCGGTAGGATCGATGGCAATCTTCTTAATGTTTTTAAAAGAAGATTTTGTTACCTCGGCTTGAAAAGGATTAGCGTCGTTGTTCTCGTAATAAAAATAATAATGATTTGGATTTACGGGCCAGTTGAAAGCGCCGGTATCAAACTCGCTTCCTTTTTTAAAACCCAAAGCGGAAACAGGCATTCCAATCATCTGCAAATTTTTCAGAAGTCCTTCGTTAGGCAGTTCAACTTTTGAGAAGCCGGTTATATTTGAATAGAAATTGTTCGTGCCGGTTTTAACCAGCTCGAAATCGCCAGTGGATAAAGGCATATCTCCATATTTTGAATTTTCCACGAAGATGCTTCCCTTTATCCTTACTCCGTTCTCCGTAGTAACTACGTTAGCTGGATTGGTTTTTATTTTCAAAGCATTGCTGCCTTCGCCAACAGTGAACACTTCCGGATTTGCAACGAGCTCTTGATCTACAAACGGATCAACGGGTTCAACAAAATTTTCTTTCGTGCATCCAACCCAAAACGATATGACAATGACAAAAACAAAAGCTACAACTTTCTTTGCACGCGCTGATAGTTTGCTCTCTGTGTTCATAATTGTGTTCCTAAAAAATCCATCTATATCCAAACATTACATTTACTTGATTCGAACCCGGATATAATTTGTATTGATTGGTAAACTCGCCGGGCAAAGGTTCCTTTCCGAAGACAGCCATCCTTGAACCGAAAAAGAAATATTGAACGTCTATAAAAAAATTATAAAGCGTGTACGTTAATCCTCCGCCTGCCAGGTATCCGGGTCCGCGGTCTTTTTCCAGCGGGAAGTAAGAAGCTAGCACAGGGTATTTTGTGTTTTGAAAACTTGAGAACCAGTAGCATCCGCCGGCAACAGCGTATGCACTTAAATGATTATTGAACACGTTTAGTATGTTGTAACGAACCTGAAAGTAGATAAGATTTGTCTTCAATAGGTAAGTGGAAATATTTGACTCGGAGTGGTTGTATCCAACTCTAAAACCTAGCCGCCAATTTGTTTTTGAGAACTCTAAAAATCCTCCCAACGGATTTTTATAATTTTTAAAATTCTTTTCGTATGGAGTTTGGGAAACGCCGTATAGACCGCCAACGTCGACGTAAAAATCTCCCACGTCTGCAAGAATGTCTTGTGAAAGAATATAACCGTCAAACGGGTAAAGTATTTTTGTCCACACTTTATTGTTGTTAATCTCATCGGCAATTGTCAAAACTTTTTCTCCATTGATTACGATGCCAACGTTTTGCGATTGATAACTGGGAAGTCCTTTAACAAACGAATAATTCTTGTTGCAAAATCTAAATTCATATTGCCAGCCGTCGGTATCGATCTCTTCTTTGTATCCATACTTTTTATCTATTTCTAATTTCTTTTGAGTGGTGATTAGAAATTTCTCTTCCACATAACCTTTTTTAGGATAAAGAATTTTTTGCCAGCCGAACTTTCCCGCCGAATCAACAAACCGTCCCGAGTTGCCGTAGTTGATTAACACTAAAACTTTTTCAAGATACATGTAATGCCCGGTAACCTTTGCCTCGGCGGAAGGAGTTTCGTAAACGTTTATCGTTGCCTCTGATATGTAGAAAATTTGTGCGGACCAGCCGTCGTTGGTAAGACTCTGCGGCAGAATCGGATTCTGAAATAAGCAAATACACAAACCAGCAAGACAAAAATATTTTTTCAATTCACAACGGTATTTTATTAACAAGCTTTTTTGTTTCGAGTTTCCTTTTTACGCTTTCTATTTTAGAAGTAATAGTTTTTTGAAAGACATGTAACTACCGCCGTTTCCGTCAACAGCCGCCATTTTTATTATGTACATGCCGCCGGAAAGATTTTTAGCGCTCCATACAATTCTTTTTGTACCGGCAGATTCCACTTTGTCCGCAATCCTTTCCACAAGTCTTCCGAGTAAATCATAAACCTCCAGCTTCACTTTGCTTGTAGCACTTAATGAATATTCAATTGTCGTGGAAGGATTAAACGGGTTCGGATAATTTTGAAGCAGGGTTGTTGTAAGCGGAATTTCTTGCGGCACAGATGTAACCGTAACATTGACAACTTTCGTCTCGGCATCTGTACTGAAAACCCGACTG
>NZ_JBTSLF010000344.1:0-2554 GCF_054640775.1 Candidatus Aquicultor sp.
CACCATGATCTTCAACTGGGTCAACCCACTGAACGAAACGGCGATGGATATCTACGCCACGACTGCGGGCAGCACTACGCTGGGGCTTGTGGCGAGCGGTGTTACGGGGACGAGCTATACCTATACCGGGTCCGTGGCTCCGGGGGCTGCTGCGCCTACAGTGGCTACCAGTAATGCTATTCAAGCGGTAGACAATATTGCTCCGGCAGGTGCGGCGTATCAACCATCAATGTCTGGCAGCAGAAAGAGATCATTGGTAAAAAGGCTTTCTCAGAATGCAAGCATTTTTGATTTTGATGTTGACCCAACAGGATCAAACGACAGCACCGCTGGTTATCAGCAGGCTATCAATCAGGTTCAGGGAACTAAATTTCATCTAGATATTCCCGCAGGATTCTTTTCCGTTAATACATTGGCTGTTACGGCACCGATAAACATGACGGGACAAGGGTCTAATTTTAGTGGAAATACCTCCAACCCGAATGGGAGCAACGGATCATTCTTGAATATCTTCGGGACTGGCAGTGGAATCACAGTATCTTCTGCTGCTAATGGATCAATATTTGATGGTTTCGCTACTATTCGTAATCAACCAGCATATAGTCAGTCAAATTGGGCCGCAAATGATCTAGGGTATGATTTCCAGATTTCTGGTGCCACAGATATATACATGAGAAATCTTTTCCTTGTAAACCCAACGCGGGGAATTCAGAGCATTGGTGGGGGTCGAATAAATATTATAGGTGTCCGGATGGACCCATTTATAAACGGTATATATATAGATGACTCTAAAGATACGGATATAATCGGCAACTTGCACGCGTGGCCATTCTGGGATGGTACCACCGCTGATGTTATGGCTTATGCAGCTGCGAATTTGGATGTTATAAACCTATTTAGGTGCGACAATCCGCAATTTTATAATCTATTTACCTATGGAGCCAGGTCTGCAATAAGAGTCAGCCAATCGTCCTACGGTACAACCAGTAAGTTACACCTATCGACAGGTGACTTCGATATTGGAGGCTACGGCCTGTGGGTGGATAACACCGTAACAGACGGATTCACTGGGCAGCTGGAAACTGTAACGACGCAAGGATGGGGTGCGTTACCGGATCAGCCAGCGATACAAATTGATGGTAGCAATTGCAGCATAGAAATCGGTACAATGGCCGCTGCTGGGTATCAAACTTCCGTTGTCGCCATAACTGCATCAAACAATAGCTTATCAATTGGCAATCCAAAGTTTTCTTCCTTAAACCTGTCCGGTGCAGCATCCCCGGTTGTAGTAGATAATTCAGGATCAGGTAATAGTATATATTTAGGTGGTCCAGCATCAAATATCCCAGGGTTTACGATTGACCAATTAGGGGCATCCGTAACCGCTCCTTATACTATTATTGGTAATTACTCTGGTCAACTGCGTTTAAGTGCTGATGTTACACTACCAATTACGGCCTATGGACAAGCTATTCAGGTTGTGAGCGGGGTAACTGTTACTCTGCCTTTATCCAGTCTTGCTGGCCAAGTGCTACATTTTTACGGAAATAACTACACCATTTCAACCGGCCCACATCAATTTATTTATGCGCCAAAAATTGGACTTAACTCTACCACCCCACCAACCACACTTAATGTTGTTAGTGGAGATGTTATAATTATTGGACGCGGCGGAGGAGAATTTGATGTTCTCGGCGGCGAGGTGGTTTCGGAGCAATCAATTTATCCACCCACTAATGCACTATCCTCCAAGATAGTCATTGGTTCCACCACAACCGCTGGAAACATCACCGCAACGGCAGCCCAACTCGCAGGCCAATACCTTGCAGACGGCGCAACCCAAACGGCAGTCTTCACGGTCACGACCGACACGGCGGTAAACATCTTGGCAGCCATGCCTAATGCAGTTGTGGGCACAGCCTTCAAGTGGCGCTTCATCAACAATGACCAGTCTGCAACGGGTTATGCCGGGACGCTTGCAGGCGGTACGGGCGTCACGGTCGGGACGATCCTGCCTAACCCGGCAGTTCCGAAGGGTGGTTACGAAGACTACGTGTTCACCTTCACTGCCATTGGTACTGCTCCAACATTAACCGTTGAAGCGGTCGGCGGCAGCTCGGCGGCGCTGCTGTAAAAACTTTACAAATTCGGAGACCATAATCTGTGACCACCTACGCTTTCCCGACTAACAATCAAACCGCCAGGGGTGCTTCGAGCGCCCCTTTCAACGGTGCGTTTGTTGTGCCGGATTGGCGCAGACCGCAGTTGGCCGCCTATAACCCGTCTACCAGTGGAATCTCCATATCCGGGTTCGCTGGGATACCCATTACCGGGTCGGTGGATACCGCTGTACAGATTTCCGACTTCCTGTCCTTCACCGAGTTCTTTGGGGATGAGTCCTTTGATTGGGACGGAGCTACTCTCACAGGCTCATATCTTGATCTCGTAAATGACACGACCACCGGATACAGCAGCGCATCAGGACTGGCGACGGGGTGGGTAGCTGATGCCGCTATCCAGGAAACGGGGTATGTAGCATGTTCCAGTGGATCGG
>NZ_JBTSLF010000345.1:0-1797 GCF_054640775.1 Candidatus Aquicultor sp.
GTTGGAAGGTGCAATGTCTGCCGAAGGACAAGGACTTCGCCGCACAGGCTTGGACAGTGGAGAGTGGCGCAATTCTGGCGAATTCCATGGGGCACACGGACCACTTCTACATTCTGCTTTCGCCGGAGCGCGAATACGGAGACTTTGTACTGCGACTGCGTTTTCAAGTTGAGCAAGGCGTGACAGGTAACAGCGGGATTCAGATCCGCAGTCGCTACAACGCGGAAACCGGCTGGATGGAAGGGCCGCAGATCGACATCAGTCCGCCTGATCCGTCCATCACCGGCAAGCTCTGGAACGAAGGTCCCGGCGAGCATCGATGGTTGTCCAACGAACCAGTCGTCAATGGCAAGTTCTTCTATGCCGATCAAGGAAGTGGCTGGAATGATCTGGAGATCATGGCGGAAGGAACTCGCATCCGCTCGGTACTCAATGGCGTTACAGTCGTCGACTATGACGGCAGCGGTGTGCTGGACGACGAAATTCACCGGCAGGTAGGAGTCGGATTACGCGGCGAGATCGGGCTGCAATTGCACTCGTTCCACGAACTCAAGCTGCGTTTCAAGGATATTCGGATCAAGGAACTTGCTCCGGCAAAGTAAGTTCCTACTCCTACTCCTACTCGTGTTCCTACTCCTACTCCTACTCGTGTTCGTACTCGTACTCGTACTCGTGTTCGTACTCGCATTCCGCGTTGTTCGAGGTGCAATCGTTCACGAGCCGGGAGTTAATACGGTCGGTACAAGTTGATGCTACGTTCCGAGACGTAGCCGATCTTGACCGTCTTGGCGAGTTCCACGGCATCTGCCGGCCAGTAATCGGGAAGCGGCACGTCGGCCATGCGCATCGAGTCGACGTGTCCGTCGAGAAACGACACGTTGGCCACATCGGCATGGCGGAAATGGGTGCCTGGCGCGGTGAACAAATCGTAATCTTCAGGGCCCTGGATGAAGAAGTTTTCGGTGACTTTTAATACCGGATCGCCGGCCCACGGCAGCTGAATGCGGGCCGCGTCGGTCATCACGATCGTGCTGCCCGTCGCGCGGAAGTAGGCCAGTTTGCGCGTGACGATTTGGGGTGCGTAGTCGGGAGGCGGATACTTGGTGCAGCCGAGGTTCAGGTTATATCCGTAACCTCCCGTTTCGCCGCCGTACAGATACGTGATTGAGGGGTCCATGCTTGGGCAGCGAAACACGTTGCGGTTCTTTTCCAGGTACGGTGCCAGCGAGCCTGCAGAAGGTACGACCGTGTTGTTGGACCAATCGACTTCGCCAAACCAAGCCACCGACTTGGGCCAGCCCGGAAACGAAGCGACCGGCAACACGTTGCATGTGTCGTGGTACATGATCACGGCCAACGTGTTCTGCTTGAGATTATTCAGGCACTGGGTGCGGGCCGCAGCCAAACGTGCCGCCTGCACGGCGGGGAGCAGCAAGCCTACCAACACGGCGATAATGGCAATCACCACCAGAAGTTCAACCAGCGTGAAGGCGGTTCGGCGCGACATGAATCGACATTTCTCCATGGGGATGGCGTAACAAGACGAGTCTAAGTGCACCGCAGGGACCTGTCCAGCATGTCTTTGGTGTGGTCTTGCCCTCGGTTGCGAACCACACCGCTCTGTTGCGGGATTTCCCCCCCGATTTCTCACCCTTGCGTCGTTGCTTCGCTCCGGTCAGAGTGTGAGAATTGACAACGTCATCGGCGCGACTTGAATTTCGGGCGAAGTCAGCGCTGCCAGGCGACCGTGGACCTGCCGTGTGCCGGCGATTCAGCGAACCAAGTCGTCCGATTTGC
>NZ_JBTSLF010000345.1:1820-2552 GCF_054640775.1 Candidatus Aquicultor sp.
ATTTCGGACTGCGATTCTGTTGAGCACGTTGTGCGGTGGGTGTGCAGCGTTATTTGTCGGGCCAGCTCGTGCTGACGATCCCACCGGAGCAAACGCTCAAGTTGGCGCGGAAGCGTTTGACTATTTCACGAACAACTGGAACGTGATCGGGTTGAAAGACTATCTGCGCGGGAGTCGCATTACCCCCGAAAACCGCTTGATGTTGGCGGGCGACCGTACGATTCAGATCCGCCTTGGCAGCGATCAGACGCCCTTGACTCGCGAACACCCCAAGCGGCTGCTGCACGACTGGATGCCGATTGTCATCGTTCGTGCGGAACGAGACGGTGTGGCGTACGAGTTCACGTTCTGGGCGACTCCACTCCCCGACGTCCGCGATTGGCAACAGGCGTTTGACTGGCCCAGTGCAGGCGAGAATTTCCTCGATTGGATTCGTGTGCGGGCCACGAACGTGGGTGCCGCGACGACGACGGCCTGCGTTGACATCAACGAAACACCGACGCCAGCCGCGGCACAGCCTCAGGCGCCGCAGGCCGGTGTGCCCGAGCCGCTGCCGTCTTATGCCTGGTCCTGGGAGCTGAAGCCGGGAGAATCGGCGGAAGCAGTCGCCCAGTACACTTTTGAACCGGTCGAATCGGCGACACGCATTGAGCGGGAAGCGGCCGACCTCTGGCTCAGTCGCTGCGAGTCGTTTTGGCAGGGATTGCTGGAACAACGTGCTCAAATCGAAGT
>NZ_JBTSLF010000346.1:0-2545 GCF_054640775.1 Candidatus Aquicultor sp.
GCGGGATGCCTGCGTTTAGCATCGCAGTAGATTTAGTATATGAAGCGCTTGATGAATCCGGACTTATTGCCCACGCATCAAATGCTAAGGAGGGCGAAACACATTCGGAAGTATAATTATTCCCATTGCGCAATCTCAGGTGATTTAACATGTTAGTTGGTAAAGCGTTTCATAACCAAGTCAACATGAATTGAAGCAGAGCTGTGTACAACTTATCACTGCCGCTGCCTGCCAAGTGGACAATCATTCACGGATTCATTGCAGGTTTCGGCTTTGGGGGGTTCTCTCTATTTGTCATCACACTACAGGGAATTCTCAAGTTAAAAGTCAAAGTCAACAAGTATCGTAAAAAGATTATCCTTGATTGGGTTTGTGATTCCTATTTCCCTATAAGTATACTCTCCATGTAGTACGACATTGAACGCTGTCCAGTCTCCAAGATAATGCCTCACAAGCAGGGAGTATGCTTTGATAGCCCTTCCGTTGTCATAGGATGGCGGAGAAACCCAGTTGTAAAGCACAGAGGCTATAAGTCTATTATTCATCAATGCTGCCCAATCAACCTCTACAAACCCACCCGAATATCGATAATCTGTTGAGGGGACCAATGTGTTGAGAGCCTTATCATCATTACCCTGCATGAGAAGCATTTCGAGATTCAATGTTGACCAATTCAAGCTCACATCGCCACCGAGCCTGTAAAACGGTTTGTTGCCACTGCCATTTGTTTCGCCTGTTGGTGCAACAACAGTTCCCGGCAAAACAGTGGGCTGCCATCCATAGTAACCAAAGAGGCCTACCCTCTGCCCTGCACTTTGTCCATCACCTTTACCAATTACTTGAATAAGGTTAAGGTATACATCTTTATAGTTGCTGTTATCGGGATTGCCGCCGTTGCCGTTAACAATACCGACTCCATACTTAAAGCCGTTCTTGAAATGTCCTGTTGCCTCAACGCCGATTTGATTATCAGCAAACACAAAGCTGTTTGCAGGTGTCATGAAAGAATAAACTTCATAGGGCTCCATGATGTAGAATGAGCGGTGTGAACTGAACACCTGAGGAGCAGGCTCAAATCTGCCTATTCTCAGGTTGAAAGCATCTTGTATGATGTTGCTGAATACTATATTTGCAGACTCCATTGAACCCGGCTGGGATGGGTTGGTACCTGTATAATTCGCTGCAGGCACATCAATTCTTGGGGTATAGACGATTAAGAACGATATGTTTTTGTGAAGTACACCCGCTGCAAGCAGATCAAGCCCGTAGACATTAAAGCCTGAAGTAGTACCCTGTTTTGAATCATATATAGAAAGTCCCGTTGATGTTCTTAATGATATAGGCGGAGGTATTTCAAGAACATTTTTCTCGGAACCTTCTTGTCCGGGGATTTGATAGCCATTGTCTCTGAACCTCTGACCAAAGTCATTTAACTTTGGATACGCTGTGTGACACATTGTGCAAGTAAATCCATATTTTCGTGCAAACGCCGGTATGGCATAAATCGTATCCGGCATCAGAAAAGATAGAGCTATGAGCAATAATATTAAAATATAAAGTTTTTTCATGGCAGCCTCCTTATTTAGGCAACTCAGAAGCATGGACCGGTTTTAAATGAGCGACTTCCGGATTGCTACTTGTTAATGCAACACGCATAAATGCGACCAACGCCTTGACCTCTTCCTTCGACAATCCAAGTGGCACGATCAAGGGATCAAGATTGGAATCATTATCGCCTCCACCTTTGTTATAGAAATCAACTACGCTCTCAAGTGTCTTTTCCGAACCGTCATGCATATAAGGTGGACGCAGTCCTGCATCCCTTACAGTTGGTGTTTTAAATGCACCCATATCTTTGGGATTATGTGTTACATCGTATCTGCCATTATCAACATTTAAAGGTCCTGTTTGCACTGCGCCAAGATTATGGAATCTACCATCACTGAAGTTAGGTCCCCAGTGACATGAAGTGCAGTGTCCTTTGCCGTTGAAGATTGCCATACCCTGTTTTTCAAGGAGTGTAAGAGCCTTCTTATCACCTCCGATGTATCTATCGAATGGCGAATCTGTTGTTACAACAGTGCGCTCAAATGCAGCAATAGCTTTGATAACCTGCTCGATAGTGGTAGGCGTTGTCCCAAACACCTGCTTAAACTCTTCGACGTAACCGGGAATGCTGTTAAGCGTCTTAACCACATTATCGAGTGTATTGCCCATCTCCACCGGATTCTGCATAGGACCTTCTGCCTGATCTTCAAGACTAGCAGCTCTTCCATCCCAGAATTGCAGAGGGTTATAGGCAGCGTTTGAAACAGGTGGGGCTCTGCGGGGCCCTTTTTGTCCATTAATACCGGTGCTTGTCGGACCTGCATCTGACCAGCCCAAGGATGGGCTATGGCACGTCTGGCAGCTAACCGTATTGTCCTTTGATAAACGGGTATCAAAGTAAAGCTGTTTGCCAAGCTGTACCTTCATGCTCGTTTGTGGGTTATCAACCGGAACGGGAACTGGGGGGAGATTACTGATTCTATGCGGACCAAGGGAA
>NZ_JBTSLF010000347.1:0-2532 GCF_054640775.1 Candidatus Aquicultor sp.
AATATTTCAAGTAGTTATCGGCGGCATCTTAGTGTTTCTTGCCGGAGTGTTGATAGGAAGCTCATAAACACTGCGTGATCTGCTGCATATCATTTGTTCGTGTGACGAAGTTAGTGGAATTTAATCCCGCCTAAACTATTTAGGATGGCTCTAATTGATATTTGAAAAATCAAAATTTAGATGCTACTTTTGGGCACTAAAATATCGGGGTTGTGCATGCCAGAAGAGCTATACATTAATTTTAAATTTAAAAATAGAAAAACTGGTGAGCTTAAAGACGGTTATATTCGCGTTCCCAATATTGAAAAATATGCGAACGGATTAAAAAAGTTTTTCGATATTCACCAATTCCGGGTTTGTGAAAAGCGGCTTGTGAGCAGGGAAGAGTTCGAAAAAAGAGGTAAGGCATAAATCGTATTTTTTATTTCATTGTTCAGTCATTCTATTTCCGCTTAGATGCAAACCGACAAAATTACACTTAGTGAATTTCATTCTTTCACTTCTTCAAACCAAGCGGCGGCAGTTTACTTCAGCACGCCTGATTGCAACGTATGCAAAGTCTTGAAACCTAAGTTTATCAAATTTCTTCAAACTGAGTTTCCACTGATAAAATTCCTTTATGTTGATGTAAGCTTGTCTAAAGAGCTCTCCGCTCAGCAAAATATTTTTACCGTGCCGACTATTCTGTTTTTCTTTGAGGGGAAAGAGTTTTTCCGAAAGTCCAGAGTTGTAAACTTTGAAGAGTTAAGGGACGAGCTGGATAGGATTTACAAACTATTGAGTTAACAATTATTTTAAGGCTGTCTGCGGCGTAAACAACTGTCCGCTTTTTTGAGATTGCAAGCCACAACAATATTATTCTAATAATGATCTTGCGGCTGCTCAAACTAAAATATATTAGTATGACCGCTGATAAAAGAGTGATTGAGTTGATTAACGCTTTTCGAAATAAATAAAAAAGAGCCAAGAGTTTTAACTCTCAGCTCAATTATTTGAAAAAGAGGATTTGCTTTTTAACATAAAAGACAGCCTCTTCTAATATCTACATACTCTTTACTAATTACTTGACAATAAGCAAGAGATCGTGGACATAAAATAAGCAAGACATCGTAGACAATTAGTAGTAACAAATTTGTAAACATCGTAGACATTTCCTAGTGATAGATAAAATCTTTCAGTTACTGTCTCAAAAAAGGAGAGATGGTAATGAAAGAGAAAAGTATCAACAACGAACAAAAAAGAATAAAAGCCGTTGAACTTTGGAAGAACAAATTCAAAATCAACGAGATATGTAAATCACTTAAGTGTTCAAGAGCCTGGCTTTACAAATGGTTAAACAGATATTCAAACAACGAAGCAACAGCCGGGGGCATGGATTTCCATTGGTATCAAGAGCAATCGCGAAAGCCCAGAACATCAAAGGGGCAAATTGATAAAGCAACTGAAACTCTTGTAATAGAAACTCGTAAACAATTGATGACAACACCTTACATGCAATATGGGCCACAAGCGATTTATTACACTTTAGAGATGCGGGGCATTACTCCACCACCGGTTTGGTCTATTGCAAGAATACTAAAGCATAACAAGATTACCCGCAGAAAGAAAATAGATACTTATATACCGAAGGGGAAAAAATATCCATATGAATATGTTCTAAGTCAGCAAATGGATTTTGCCGGACCTCGCTACCTTTACAGCAAAACGAGATTCTATTTTCACACTATTATTTGTTGTGATACTCACTGGGCTCAAGTTTGTGCTTTTGAAAATCAAGATTCAGCCAATGTTTGCAACGGTTTAATTCGCTTTTGGAAGATTGCCGGAATACCGGATTATCTACAGATGGATAATGATTTAGCATTCTGGGGCAGCTTAAACAGACCCACTGCATTGGGGAAAGTAGTCCGTCTTTGCCTACTGCATAACGTCACTCCGGTCTTTATTCCTAAAAGAGAACCATGGAGAAATGGGATCATCGAACACTTCAATAACCAAATGCAAAGTGCTGTTCTAAACTCCGATAGATTTGAAAACATAGAACAAGTCCAAAAAGCTGCCGATCATTTCTGTCAAATACACAATCAAAATCATCATTACAGTAGTCAAGAAGGAATGACACCACAGCAACGAAGAGAGCATCTATGTTATCCGGCAACTACTTTGAGTGAAGATTATTCTTTGCCGCAAGAGCGACTTCCCTTGAGCGATGGTCAAATACATGTAATCAGATTTGTTAGAAGCGACCTTAAGTTCAACATATTTGGTTTATCATTTACTCTCCCCAAAGAAGCGGTCTATGAGTATATAAAAGGTGTTATAATCACTGATAAGCATTTGTTGAAAATTTTCAAAGAACAAGAACTGATTGCCGAATACGACTTTGTTTTATATTAGCAGGATGTCTACGATGTCGTGCAAAGAATTATTAACTAAACTTCGTGAATCCCGCCCGGGCGGGATTTGTCCACGATCTCTTGCTATTTCAACTCTACTAATATTTGTCCACGATGTTCTGCTATTCATGAAATA
>NZ_JBTSLF010000348.1:0-2524 GCF_054640775.1 Candidatus Aquicultor sp.
AATCAACAGCCGTGGTAAATAAATCGCGTACTTTCTGGTAAAACCGTTTTTCCGAAGCTCGGATCTCGCGAATGCGGGCAAGCCATTCGTCGAAATAGTCCCAGCCGCCCGGTTCCTTCAGGCGGGCATCATCCATCACAAAGCCCTTAATCAGGTACTCACGGAGGTTATTATTGGCCCATTGGCGAAACTGTATGCCGCGTGGACTGCGCACGCGGAAACCTACTGCCAGGATCATCTCGAGGCAATACAGATTCGTGCGGTAATTCTTACCATCTGCGGCAGTTGTCAAGGATTCCTTGACAACTGAGGCGGCCAGCAATTCTCCTTCTTCGAGGATGTTCTTTATATGCAGGCTAATATTCTGCTTGCTAGTCTGAAACAGTTCCGATAGTTCAAGCTGGGTAAGCCATACAGTTCCTTCATAAACACGAAGGTTGATTGCCGCGGACCCGTCCTCGGCGGTGTAGAGAATCAGCTCTCCGGCCTGCTCTGCTTGTTCCACGTCTCCCCCTATACCGTTTTGAATGTGATGCCCTTGTTCTTGAAGATCTGGACGGCGTTGGCTTTGAGCTGATCGTTGCCGGCGAAGCCCTGGTCGAGGCAGACGACGCGTTCGGGTTTTTCGCCGGCCATGGCGCGGATGAGCTCCAGGGTGAGCTCGGGCTCCAGGCAGGCGAAGAGTGAACCGCTGTTTGCGCTATAGACAGTCTTGCCTGCCAGCGTCATGGTCGCCAGGGGTGTGGTGAGGGGGAAGCCGCTCTTCAGCAGAATCTCGTAGAGGATATCTTGGGAGGAGCGGCCGGGCCGGACGTGCTCCACGTGCATTTCCATCTGTTCCCGCAACAGGTCGGCATAGTGAGGAACCTCGGCGTTCCAGGTCTTGAAATTTGATTCGTCGAGCTTGAAGACGCGGAAGCCGCGATCCTGTTTCTGGCCGTCGTCGAGATCGAGCTTGCCGGCGTCTTCCTCGTTGAGCTTCTGGATGACCCGGCGGACTCGTTCTTTGGTGATGTCGGCGATGGTGGGATAGTCTTCACGACCGGTTGGTTCGGGAAGCTGGACGAGGATGAATTTGCGGTTGCCACCGTCTTGTTTGTTGAGATCGAGGACGGCGTGGGCGGTGGCCCCGGAACCTGCGAAGAAATCGAGGACAACTGCTTCTTCGTCTGCTATCAAATCAAGTAATGGCTTAAAAAGGCCCGTCGGCTTGGGAAACGGAAAAACCTGCACATCTCCAAACAATTCGATTATCTCGTTTGTACCATGTTGAGTAAACACATCATCTATGATCGAAAATGCTTTGCTTTGTCGGACAACGCCGTTCTCATCTTTTAGATATTGCTTGGTATGTACTGACCAATTACCGTCTTTGTCGCGTAGAAAAGCTAGTTCACCACTCGTCAATGCACTTTGCACGCGGGTTTTTGACCATAACCATTGGCGTTTCGGTGTAATCTCTGTACCGTCCGGAGCATTAATCGGGAAAACAAGATTTTTTCTCTCGCCCATGCTTTTGGTGGCTTCTAGCGGGTGTGTCCTAAAAGGACCACGTGTCTCGAAGTGTTCATCTTTTTGTTTGTAATAGCGTTCTATTGATGATTGAGAATACGGCACAAAAAGTTCACCAAGCAAATCGATTTGTCTCGCATATACCAAGATATACTCATGCACGGATACTAAGTGCTTCTCTTTGGCGCCACCACCGTAACGCTTCTTCCAAATGATGTTTTCTACAAAATTCTCTTCTCCGAAAATCTCATCACAAAGCTTGCGTGTGTTGTCTACCTCGCCATCATCAATGCTAATAAAGACCATCCCATCCTCCCGCAACAGATTCCGCGCCAGATACAGCCTCGGATACATCATGTTCATCCACTTGGAATGGAAGCGGCCATCAGTGTCTGAGTTAGTGCCGAACTTGCGGCCTTCTGCGTCCACCTGGCCGGTGTATTCCAGATATGTCTGTAGCGATTCGCTGTACTTGTCGGGGTAGATGAAGTCGTTGCCGGTGTTGTAGGGCGGGTCGATGTAGATCATCTTCACCCTGCCCAGATACGACTTCTGCAGCAGCTTGAGCACTTCGAGGTTGTCACCCTCGATGATGAGGTTCTCGCTGGTGTCGAAATTGACGCTCTCCTCCGGGGCGGGGCGCAGAGTACCGAGGCTGGGCATCTGGATGGTGCGGAAGCAGTCGGCCTTGCCCGGCCAGTTCATGCCGTAGCGCTCCCGGCCGGTGTCCACAGCCTCACCGAGAGCCAGCTTCAGCCGCTCAAAGTCGATCTTTCCACCCTCCGTACGGGATTCCGGGAACAGGCGCAGCAGCTCCTCCCGTTTGTCCGCGGTAACGTCACGAGAGTTCAAATCCAATTTATCGGGAATATCATCCAAGTCTGGCTCCGTGTTCTTTCATCGGGGGTGGAACTGAGAAGTTCCTCTTGGGGTAATCATCATAGAAGAACAATATCACCGGCGCTGGATGGAAAAAAGCTACGCGCGAAGCTCCGAAACTCACCAAGACACA
>NZ_JBTSLF010000349.1:0-2521 GCF_054640775.1 Candidatus Aquicultor sp.
AAACGGCCAGGATAAATACCCTGCGGGGGCTTAAGTTAGCCTCCTGAATAACCCGGCTTCCACCGCTGAACGGAGTGGGATGCAGGTTGAGCACATCGCTGCCCCGGGCATCGAAATAATCATTGACCAGGTTAGCGGCCAGATGAAGGGACCCTACGCCTATCATTATCAAGATGAATTCGAGGCCCCGGAAAAACCCGTGATGATAGGCCTGACCGGCGGCCAAAAGGACTGGAATCAAAGAACCGGTCAGGAAGGGCAGGCGCATGGCCCGGACATAAATATTCATATTTAACCTCCAAAAGTTATGGGCCGAATCCCTTAACTATATAATATAGCCACCTTTTCTGTCAAGATGCAAATCGTCTCAGGAACTGTTTGTTGACAAAATTCAGGCATCCGTATATCTTTCTCAAAAATAATTTTTTAGCAACAAAGGATATGCCCTCATGCCTTTTTCCACCACCCCGGATATCTCTCCGGAAGATCTGTTGGCTTCCCGTCCCCTGTTTTCTAAAATTTTCCAGGGTCTCTTTTCTTTCCATTCGCTCAATTTTTATTTTCCCGAACGTCCCCAATCGGCCCTGACCTGGAGGGAAGGCGGGAACCTGGAAGAATTCGTAGGCAGCAACTGGGTCTCCCAAAAGGAAATGTACTATGACCCGGAGCGAAAGAGACTTTTTTGGCCTTTGGTCTTTCATGGCACAACGATAGGATTCCTGGTACTTTTCGGACTTCCTCAGATTCCTGAAGCCGAAGAAAGGACGCTGTTAGAGCGGTTGTCCTACATCGCCCTGGAAATGACGGCCTTAAAAAAGCAGGTTCAGTTGGACCCTGTTACCGGCCTCTATCACGAAGGGGCTTTCCGGAAATCCCTGATTCGGGTTTTAAAGGAATTCACCCAAAAAAAGGAAGACCGAAAACCGGAAAAATTGAGTCTGGCAAAGGGGCAGCCTTCGCCGGCCTTGATTCTTGGGTTTCTTTCTCTTAAACCAAAACATCCCCCCATGGGTTCTTTCTCCCCTTCCCTGGGAACGGAGTCACGGGTCTGGACTAAAGAAATTTCCGGCGCCTTTCCCAGGGGGACGATCCTGGCCACGATTCATCACCACCCTCTGATCCTGGGTTTTGTTGTCCCTTCCCTGGAAGAAGGAAGGCATCCTTCGTTTCCCATTTTTCAAATTACCCCGGGAATGAAATCAAGGTTTATTTATCATTTGGGATGGGCCGGATTCAATCCCCGGGCCCAGGAAACCTTTCAAGGAAACCCTTCCCAGTATTATCGGATGACCCTGTGGTGGGAACAGTCCTGGACCGCCCTTAATTCGGCCCAATACCTGGGGGAAAATACCGCCCTGGGTTTTGATGAAATTCTTGTTAAAGCCGGCAGGGTCATGGACCTGCTTCCCAGTCATCGGATTGTAATTAACCTGGGACAAAAAGCCGGGGTCAGCCCTTTTATGCGATTTTCTATTCTGGAAGACGGCGATCCGGAACAGGAGAAAGGATTGGCTATTCCGCTCGAGATCCAGGAGGACCTTTGTATCGCCGAAGTCATTTATCTCCGGGAATCAGGACTGAGCATTCAAAAAAATGACTGGGTACGTCTAGCCTCTCCCGACAGTAAAAAAATGGGGGACCTGAAAGAAGGAACTTCTCTATCCAACGTCCCTCTTCGTTCTTTTCAAATGTTCCAGCAGAAACTTCGAGAGGCCTTGAAAGTCACTGAAAAATTTTCTCTGCTCATCGGACGGATGGATGATTATGCCAACCGTTTAAAGCTCTGGGGGGAAAGGAGCCTGGTAGAAATCCAAAAAGAAATGAACCTTGGCCTGGAAGAAAGACTACCGGCCGGCGGGGTGCTGGGTCCTTATGGGCGCGATGGATTTATCCTTTTTATCCCGGAAATGGATAAGGAAGAGGTTGGCTTGTGGGCCGGAAATTTAATGGAACAACTCAAACAAACCCTTAATCTATCCCTTTCTTTTGCCCTGGCCGATTATCCTTATCCTCCCTTTCATAAAGGGGAGATTCTTGAAAACACAATAAAGGCCCTGGACCATCTGGCCTTCCTTGGCCCGGGTTCTTTGATCGCCTTTGATTCCATCAGCCTTAACATCAGCGGGGACAAACTTTACAATCATGGAGACCTCCCAGAGGCTGTCCGGGAATATGAGAAAGCCTTAATTCTCGATCCAAATAATATTAATGCCTTGAACAGCCTCGGGGTTTGTTATGCCGATCAAGGGCAATTGGAACAGGCGGTTGAATCCTTTCATCGCGTCCTGGCCGTATCGAAGGATGATTTTATGGCTTCATTCAATCTGGGATTTGCCCTGGCTCGTCAGGGGAGGAATGAAGAAGCGATCAATATCTGGGAAGCCCTGGCCCAAAGATACGGCGCCGACTTTGATCTGGCCTATCACCTGGGGAGGCTCTACCGGGAACAGGGGAATATCAATCAGGCCTATCTTTGGTTTAAACGGGCCGAAGAATCCCCGGATAAAAAAGGGTTTATTTA
>NZ_JBTSLF010000350.1:0-2518 GCF_054640775.1 Candidatus Aquicultor sp.
TTTTATAACACGCCGGCCCGGATGGCTTTTTTGAAAAGTCCAAGGGTCGAGTGGAACCAAATACAGATGGCCTTGGAACGGGTGGCCCTTGGCTTCCCGCACCTTCGATTCGAACTGATCCATAATGGAAAGAAGATTTTCCAACTTTTTCCTGATCAGGGATTACTCCTTCGTTTGCAAGAATTGTGGGGCTCGGAAAAAATAAAAGATTTGATTCCTTTCGACTTGAATGAGGATCGGATCCATATAACCGGTTTTATCTCTCCGCCCCACTGCCATCAAAATTCCTCCAGAAATATTGCCTTTATTGTCAATCAGCGATGGGTGCGCAGCCCTCTATTGTACCCCCTGATCCTGAGGTCCTATGCCGGTATGATTCCATCGGGGCGATTTCCCACCGCCATCCTTTGGATGGAAGTTCCTCCGGAACTGATCGATGTTAATATTCATCCCTTTAAACAAGAGGTGCGCTTCAGTCAAACAACCTGGATTCAAACTTTGGTAGGAAGGGCCATAGGGCAGGCCTTAAAATCTTATGTGCCTAAATCGGGAGGGATGGTGAAAGAATTTTTTTCAAACCGTTGGACCCCAGGTCCAACACAACCTTTCCTGTTTAAAGAAGTCGATATCCCCCAATTCCTGACTCCCTTAACCCGGGAAACTGGTTCTATCCCCTCTCTTTTCCTTACGGAACTTAATACCCCTTTCGGGGAACAGGCTCCCTCCGGGGTTATAGACCAACTCATGGATGTGGGACAGGAGGTCGATAAGGAAGGGGGTTTTGCTCAGTTAACGATCCTGAGTCAAGTCCGGGGGACCTACCTAGTGGCCTTGATGAACCAAGGCCTGGTGTTGATCGATCAACATGCCGCCCATGAGAGGATTCTCTATGAACGATATCGTATCCAGTGGCAGGCCGGAGGGGTCTCTTCTCAATATCTTATTATCCCCATTCTGGTTGAATTGCCTCCGGGCTGGACGATGGACGCTGACTCGATCTTTCCGGAATTAGCCTCCTTCGGGTTTGAGATCACTTCGGCGGGTGGAAACAGCTTATGGCTAAAATCTATACCCGTGGGCATGAGTTCGGGACAAGGAGAAGCAGCCTTAACAGAAATCCTGGAAGAAATGAAGACGGGAAACCGTTTAATGAAGCCTGAGGATTTCTCTCAATCGTTGTTAAAGCTTTTGGCCTGTCATAGTGCGATCCGGGCCGGACAAGTGTTAAGTCAGGAAGAAATAAAGGCCTTATTGATTCAATTGGATCAAACAGAATCTCCTTCTCATTGCCCTCACGGACGTCCATTATGGATTCTGTTTTCCTGGGAAGAGATCGAAAAACGATTCAAACGAAGATGAGTTAAAAAGGCATGGGGCAAAGAGGGTAGGGTATAGAGTAAAGAATCTTAGACAAACAAAACAAGCGAGATTTCTCTTTGCACTATGCTCTATGCCCTTTGCTTGCCCAAAGAGACCAAAAGAACCGTATAGACCAAATAGACCATAAAATGCACCGCCCTAAATTAATTTTTATTACCGGACCGACGGCAGTCGGGAAATCCGGCCTCAGCCACCAACTGGCCCGAGAGATGGGGGGGGAAGTCCTCAATGCCGATTCCATGCAAGTATACCGATATATGGATATTGGAACAGCCAAGCCAACGTTATCGGAAAGAGAGGAAGTCCCCTATCATTTGATTGATATTGTCGATCCGGATCAAGCTTTTGATGTCTCTAAGTTCAAGATCCGGGCTCAGTCAGTCATTCAAAAGCTGCATCTCCGCCGGGTGCCCATTTTCGTGACCGGTGGAACCGGTTTATATTTAAGGGTCTTGCAAAGAGGGATTTTTGACTGCCCCAAACCCAATAGTGAGATAAGACAACGTTGGAAGCAAGCTGCCTCAGATCAAGGTCCCGAATTCCTTTGGGCTGCCGTGAGAGAAACCGATCCCAAAGCTGCAAACCGGATTCATCCCCGGGATACCCTTCGATTGATCAGGGCACTGGAAGTCCTGGAGTTGACCGATCGTCCAATTTCGGATTGGCAGCAATGGGGACAAGAGACCGGCCCTGAGTTTGATATCTTCTGGATCGGCCTTTCGTTGGACCGCGATGCCCTCTACCGGAAGATTAATTTGAGGACCGATGAAATGATGAACAAAGGCTTTCTGGCGGAGGTCCAGGGACTTTTAGAAAAAGGATATTCTTCTGAATTGAAGACGATGCAATCCTTGGGCTACCGCCATTTGACTGGGGTGTTAAAAGGGGACCTGGACTTAAAAGAAGCCATTGACTTGATAAAAAGAGATACCCGCCGTTATGCCAAGAGACAAATGACTTGGTTGGGTAAAGAAACCAATTTGAACTGGTTTTCTCCGAAAGAATTTGCTACAATCCATTTAAAAATTAATAAATTTCTTAATCTATCATGAAAAATTATGTCCATCCCTAATTTCTTAACCCTGATTCGAATCGTCCTGATCCCCTGGTTTGCAATACTTCTCATCAACGGGTCTTT
>NZ_JBTSLF010000351.1:0-2517 GCF_054640775.1 Candidatus Aquicultor sp.
TTCTTTATTGAGTTCCTGGCCGATGATATTTCGTTGAACTTGATTGGTGCCTTCATAGATCTGGAGGATCTTGGCGTCGCGCATCATTTTCTCCACCGGATAGTCCCGCATGTAGCCGGTTCCCCCTAACACCTGGACGGCATCCGTAGTGACTTTCATGGCCGCATCACTGGCAAAAACCTTGGCCATGGCCGAAATCTTGGAGACATCTTTGGCCCCGCTGTCAATAAAGCGGGCCGCCGAATAAACCAGCGCCCGGGCGGCTTCCGTCAAAGTGGCCATATCGGCCAGCATATGCTGAACAGCCTGAAAAGTGATAATCGGTTTTCCGAACTGTATCCGGGTCCGGGCGAAGGAAACCGCCTCGTCCAAAGCCCCCTGGGCCAGACCTACCGCCTGAGCCCCAACGCCGGGACGCGATTGATCAAAGGTTTTCATGGCTACGACAAACCCCATCCCCTCCCGGGAGATGATCCGATCTTTAGGAATACGGCACTGATTGAAGATCAGCTCCCCGGTGGTTGAAGCCCGGATGCCCATCTTACTTTCTTTTTTGCCGAAACCGAAACCCGGGTCCCCTTTTTCGACGATAAAGGCGCTGGCCCCACGCGGGCCTTTACTGCGGTCGGTAATGGCAATGACTGAATAGATGTCGGCTTCCCCGGCATTGGTGATCCATTGTTTGGTCCCGTTCAGGATATATTCACTGCCCTTTAACTCGGCCGTGGTCATGATACCGCCGGCATCACTTCCGGCTGTTGATTCGGTCAGGCCAAAGGCCGCTAATTTCCGACCCGAAGCGATCTCCGAGAGATATTTCTTTTTTTGTTCTTCATTTCCATAAAGAAGGATGGGATAGGCCCCCAGACCGCTGGCCGCGAAACTGGTGGAAACCCCCAGGCAGGCCCGGCTCAATTCTTCTACGGCCAGGCAATTCTCAAAAGACCCGCCCCCGAACCCGCCGTATTCCTGAGGGATGCAAACCCCGAACAGATCCGATTGGGCAATCACCTTCAATAACTCGCGGGGGAATTCTTCTTTTTCGTCCAATTCGGCCCGGACTGGTTTGATCTTCTCGTCGGCGATCTTTTGGGCAATCTCCTTGATCATTTGCTGTTCTTCAGTAAGAAAATAGTCCATTTCCTGCCCCTTCCCTAATGATTATGTTTTTATCAGCCGAACCGGGTCCGACATATACCAGATTTTGTTCGCCAAGCAAGCGCAAAAACCTTTTACTTTTCTTAACTTGCATTTTGCATTTTGAACTTTGAACTTGAGGCGATAAGTTCTAAAGCCCTGCCGGCTTCAGGAACTTATCTTCTTCTTGATGGAATCCCAAAATCGATGGGGTTTACGATAATAGGCTTCGTTATTTTTCAGTCCTTCCAGGACATGTTCGGTCATCCGGTTTTCTACCGCCTGGCTCGCAACCCGAATGGCATTCATGATGGCCTTCGGATTGGAGGCGCCATGACCGACCACCACCACCCCGTCAACGCCTAACAGAGGAACCCCTCCGTATTCAGCATAGTCCACCCTTTTCGAAAACCGTTTAAATGCCGATTTCAGGAAAAGGAACCCTATCTTGGAACCCAGGCTGGAACTTATTTCTTCTTTTAACATAACCTTCACGGTTTCAGCCAGACTTTCGCTTAACTTCAGGCAGACATTCCCGACAAATCCATCACAGACAATAACATCCACCTTCCCGCTGAAAATATCTCCCCCTTCCACGTTACCGATGAAATTCAAGGGAGTCTTTTTCAATATTTCCGCTGTTTGACGAACCAGATCATTTCCTTTGGATTCTTCTTCACCGATGCTCATTATCCCTACTCTGGGTTTGGGACGTTTCATTATGTACCGGGCCAAGGGCTCGGCCATGATGGCGAACTGGACTAACTGTGAGGCCGTACAATCCACATTGGCCCCCACATCGATCACCAGGGTTGAAGAGGAATGGGAAGGGAGAATGGCCCCCAGGGCCGGTCTTTCCACGCCCGGCAGTTTTCCTAAAACGACCACCCCTAAGGCCATGGTCGCCCCTGAATTACCGGCACTCACTACCCCATCGGCCTCGCCATTCTTCACCAGCTCCAAGGCCACTCGGATAGAGGCATCCTTTTTCCGCCGGATGACATCAATAGGGGATTCACCCATGCCTGCCACCTGGGTGCAATGCCGAACGGTAATCAGATCGGGATTGTAGATCAACCCGTTCAGTTCCTTGGCGATGAGGTCCTGGCTTCCCACCAGGATCAAGGGGATTCCCAATTCCTTAACAGCCAAAACCGCCCCATTCACCACCGCGGCAGGGGCGTAGTCGCCACCCATGGCATCAATAGCGATCTTAATAGGCTTCAAAGCTTCCTATCCAATAAAATTATCTGAAGAATTGAAATTTGTTAACCCTGGGAAAAAATAAAAATCACAATGAGGATTTTTCTTCATCATGGACTGTGACCTGACGACCCCGATAAGTCCCACAGGAAGGTCAGGCAAAATGGGGACGGTTAG
>NZ_JBTSLF010000352.1:0-2507 GCF_054640775.1 Candidatus Aquicultor sp.
CATTGAAATTCAAATAGATATTTCAGACCGGATTGTCTTTTGAAAGAAATCCTCGTTTTTGATTTGTGTATTACCAATATTTATATTGATTTAATCGGTAGGTTTTTATAATTTGAACCCTAAACTAAGTAGTTTCCATCCGGAAACTATAATTTATTAAATTTATTAACAAAACCAAGTAATTTTGCTTGCTTTTTTCTTCATTCTTTGACACATTGTAAACGCATCACATTGATATTATTTGATGAATAGACTTGGAGAGTCGGACAATGCGTCAAAAAAGAAAACAACAGATGAACATTTTTCATGGATCTTTTAAGAATGATATTGGAAAAGAATTGAAGGTGATGTCTCTGATTCTGGATGAAACCCCCGAGGTCCTTAACCAGGTTTATAACGATCTTATTGGCCTTAAAAAGAACGAGGTAGGCCGAACCGGCATGACCGCGGAACAAGTTTTGCGGTGTACCATATTGAAGCAATATCGAGATTTGACGTACGAGGAACTGGCTTTACATTTGGAGGACTCCCAATCTTTTCGAGCCTTCTCCCGGCTGGAGATGGGGCAATATCCGAGTGGATCTACTCTTCAGGAAAACATTAAAGTCCTTAGAGAAGAAACCTGGGAGGAGATTAATCAACTGGTCATGGGCTATGCCCAAGGGCAAGGGCTGGAGAAAGGTCAGAAGGTGCGTTTGGACTCGACGGGAGTAGAAAGTAACATTCATTACCCCACGGATGCCACGCTTCTTCAAGATGCCATCCGGGTGATTACGCGGTTGCTGACGGAAGGCTATCAATTGGTTCCGAAACCGAACTACTGTTTTTCGGACCATAACCGGGTAGTGAAGAAACGGGTCTTTAAGATTAAAAACACTAAGAAAGAAAAAGAAAGACAAGGGGCGTACCAAGATCTTCTGCAGATAGCCGACCAGGTTAGAGGATATGGATTGGAGGCCATAGCGGCTTTGCAGGCTTATGTCAGCGAGGGTACGGAACAAATTATTTTTGTGCCTAATCTGACGGCGGACCTGGAGCGGGCGGTGGGCTTGTTGGAGCGGATTATCGATCAAACCAGGCGTAGAGTGATCTACGGAGAGAAGGTTCCTGCCAGCCAGAAGGTGGTTTCTTTTTTTGAAGACCATACGGATATTATTGAGAAAGGCCAACGAGAGATTGTGTATGGGCACAAAGTATTTTTGACCGGTGGGAAATCGGGTTTGATTCTGGATTGTCGGATCGAACGAGGGAACCCGGCCGACACGGATCTGTTTATCCCTTTGTTGGAAAGACAGAAGCATCTTTATGGAAAGGCGCCTCTTCAGACCGCTGCGGATGGGGGCTTTGCTTCCCTGGACAATCTGAGCCGTGCGAAGTTGATGGGAGTTAAAGATGTTTCCTTTTCCAGGAAAAGAGGGCTCTCGGTTTTGGAGATGGTCAAAAGTCAATGGGTCTACAAGCAGCTTAAAAATTTTCGAGCCGGGATTGAGGCAAATATTTCCAGACTGAAGAGGGCCTTTGGATTGACCCGATGCACCTGGTCCCAATGGGTGGGCTTTAAACAATATGTTTGGAGTGCGGTGGTTTCTTATAATTTGTCCCTTTTGGCCAAACTCGAATTGGCCAAGGCCTAATTGATTGCCCTCGGCCATTAAATGAGCCCAGGAGTGGTGTCTCATAAAATTAGGGATATTCCTTCTTAACTGTAAAATAACCATCTTTTGAACTTTTGAACTCTATTTGAGTAGGGATTTATTATTTGAGTCTCATTCACGAATCCTTACCCTTACTAATCTCTTTCGAAAATACCTATTTCCGGATGGACACTATTTAGCTTTTGGCTTTTTAATTGAAGGTTTGTTTAAAAAAACCAGAATAGATCATTCCTTGAAGAATGCATTGGCGGGAACTGCAGATATCCGTATCAATAATCAAAATTGACGCCCTTTTCGAAGATCCCTTACATAATCTTCGACATTATTTGAGCCTTCATGGTTCTTCCAGAGTCCAAAAATAGAAATTTCCTCTTTTTTAGAGGTTTTTGATTTAGTTTTTATAAGAACGATCCTGGCAAGTGCTTTTCCTCTGAATGTCACAGTAATTTCCTGTCCATTGGCAACCTGGTCTATGATTCTCCCAGGCTGAATTCTTAGTTCTTTAGTGGTAATTTTCAAAGCCAACCTCCAGTCCAGTTTACACTCTAAAGTGTTCACTCAATTGGTTCAAAAATCAAGTTTTTCTTAAATTTCCTTCTATACGCCGCAGGCGGCCCCAACGCTCCCGCCTCAACCCTCGCTGGTGGAGCGAAGCGGAACCGGCGTAGTGTGTTGCAGGCGATTGTTGGCCTATTCCAATCTCTTCTTTGCCGGTCGCACCTCATAAAGGACATGGTCCTCCTTGACAAGGCTAGCCGGTTCTGTCGTGGCCTTCTCAAAGAGGAGCTTCGATGTGGCGAAGAGATCGGAGTTCTCCGCCTTCAGGTACCGTGCGGCCATCCGACAATACTC
>NZ_JBTSLF010000353.1:0-2507 GCF_054640775.1 Candidatus Aquicultor sp.
AAAAAAAATGATTTACGTGTTTGGGAAGATCATTCGATTGATCCTGAAGATTTGTGTTTCATCTGTGATTACGGGGGTTACAACGTGTTGGCTGCCCTGATTATCCTGATTGGGTTGGCGGCGGTATGGTTTTTGGGATAAACCAGCAGGCAGATCAGGAAGTATTTGGAGGAAATTTTTGATGGAGCCCATTGTTTGTTATTCGCTTGCACCCATTTGCCAACGTTGTACTCAGGCTCATCAATTTTTCGCTGGGTTGAATGTTCCCCATGAAATGATCACAAAAAATTTTCTGGTTTCCCTGCTGTTCTGCGTCAATCATGGATACAAACCACCTGTTTATCAAAAAAAAGATCGGATTCTATCACATGGTCGTGTACCCACAATCGCCGAATTCAAATCATGGTTGGATGAACGGGGTTCAGAAGATTGCTGAATGACCTTATTGTTATAGAAAAAATATCCTTCTATCCCTGAACGATCGCGAAGCATACTTGATGCGAAGCCATTAGGGGCATTACTACAAAGAAGTGACCGACGCTGCGACGATGGTACAGAAGTTCAACTTCGTCTTGAGGTAACGATTGCTGTGAGTACCCTTCAAAATAAGACTGATACCCTGTAGTGGATCTTCTCGGATCACCTTCTCTAGTATAAGCTTCACCAATAATGCGGGTGGTTCCTTTAATTCGATCATCAAGTACAGTCTATCAATTTTGGATTCGAATTTTTCTCAGAGAACAAAGTACTTGACTTACAATACCAAATGGCCTACGATACGAATACTTATTAACAATCGCAGTTTGTATTGGTCGACGGAACCGGAGTTCGTTTATTTCGCTGAATTGTGTGGTTTAGAGGTCAACGATCCCGAAATCAGGTTTCTCCCTCATAACCCGGAGGTCAGAGGTTCGAATCCTCTCCCCGCTACTGTTTCCGAAGCGCCCATTTTTGGGCGTTTTTGGTTTTAACATGCGTTTGTCCCTAGATTAATTTGTATAGAAGAGGATTTCTTGTTGATCGAAAAACTAACTCTCTTCTAAAGATAGACCAAGAATAACAATACTTCGAATCAGTTTCAACCTGTAAAAGCCTATAGGGCAATTCAGAAAACCATATCACTTTCTACGTGGGATTCTTCAATAGGAAAGCAATTCTTATTCCAGTATGAAGTTAGATTCTTACCTGGTGAGAAATCGACGACCTATTCCAAATTCAATCTTGTCCTATCAAGGTAAGTCAGCATTGCCTTGGTTGAACTCGACATAAACGACCCAATATCTCTGCAAACATTAAAACCAGATGAGAAATTGATACTTGACAATGGTTTCAAACGGTCTATAATAATAATCGTAACCGGTTACGGTAACGGTTACGGAATCGGTTACGAAACCCCTACCTTTTACATCCGGAGACCACCACTATGACGATCACAATCGATGAAATTGCGGAAATGGCCGGCGTTTCCAAGACGACCGTTTCCCGGGTGCTCAACAACAAACCCGACGTCAGGCCGGAAACCCGCGAAGCCATCCTCAAGCTCATCGATCAATACGATTTCACCCCAAACGCCCTGGCCAAGGCCATTACCCTTCACAAGAGCCATAGCATCGGCCTGCTCATCCCGCACGAGGCCAATTACATTTTCTCAAATCCCTTCTACGTGGAAGTCATGCGGGGTGTTTCGACTGAAGTCGATAAATGCGGATATTTTCTGTTCATTTGTTACCCCCACGACCAGAACTATCTCGAGATCTACAAACAGAAACGGGTGGACGGTTTCATCATCCTCTCGCCGGGTTCCTTTCATAGGAACATTATCGATACACTGCTCACATCCGAGATTCCCTTCGTCTCCACCTCCAAAATGTCTGATGAGAAAGACATGGTCTTCGTGGATGTGGATAATTTTAAAGGCGCCGAGATGGCCATGGAGCACCTCATCGCGCTCGGCCATCGGCGCATCGGCTTCATCGGCAAGCCTTCCCTGGTCAGCAGCGTTGATCGTTTCAACGGTTATAAGGCTGTTCTTGAAAAAAACAATATTCCGCTGGACCAATCACTGATCCGCATCGCAGACAACGCCTCCATTCAGGGTGGGACGGCGGTGACAAATGAGCTGCTGGATAATCCCATCCCGCCGACCGCGGTTCTGGCTGTCAACGATTTATTGGCGATCGGCGCCATTCACGCCATGCAGGAACGCGGCGGCCGCGTCCCGGAAGACCTGTCGGTCGTCGGCTTCGACGATATTCCCCTGGCCGAATCGGTCAATCCGCCGCTCACTACCATCCGGCAACCGGCGTATGAAAAGGGCGTGCGCTCGGCAACAATGCTGGTGCAATATCTGGAAAAGAAGAAGAAACCTAAATCACAGACCCTGGGTGTGGAATTGATTGTGCGAAAATCCACTTCAAGACCCGGCGAAAGCGCTTAACATGCCAACCGCCGAGACCCGCCACTACGGCTGCCGCATCACCGACGACCTGGTCTATAAGGGCTTGCGA
>NZ_JBTSLF010000354.1:0-2503 GCF_054640775.1 Candidatus Aquicultor sp.
ATACCCTAAGTCCGTTAATCCAGGTTCCTTTCACCGAAATTCCCGTAATATCCTGTTCATCAATGGTCATAGCATCATGATCCAGCATCACAAAATCGGCCTCTTTTCCGGCTTCGATGCTGCCTTTGCGGTCTTCATCAAAACTTCCTCTGGCAGGCCACAGGGTGATAGAATACAGCGCCTCCTTGCGTGTTAGAGCGTTTTCCATATGGAAACCACCATCCGGAGTTCCGTCCAGGTGTTTCCTGCTAACCGCCGCGTAAAAGGTGTACAATGGATTGATGTCTTCGATGGGGAAATCGGTGCCATTCACCAGCCAGCCATTTTCCGCCAAAAGTTGTTTGGTGGGATAGGCTTCTTTTATCCTGTCCGAGCCCAAACGCTCATCAGCCCAGTCCATGTCGGAGCTACAGTGTGTGCTCTGAATAGAAGGGATTACTGAGAATCCGCCAAACTTGTGCATGTCATTGGCATTTACAATCTGGGCGTGTTCGATGCGCCAGCGCAAGTCGTTATTGCCGTTGAGAATCGATCCATAAACATCCAATACCAATCGGTTGGCTGAATCACCAATGGCATGGGTGTTCACCTGAAATCCATTTTTATAGGCCAGTCGACACAGGCTGTCGTAATATGCGGTCGGTTCCATCTGCAAGCCCAGATTTCCCGGATCATCCGAATAGGGTTTCAGCAACAAAGCACCTCTTGAGCCCAACGCTCCGTCGGCGTACAACTTTACGCTGCTTACGGTTAATCTATCCATATGAAGCGGACCCTTTGGAAAGAAATAATCCAGATTTTCCTTGGTGGGACTCAGCATGGCATATATTTTTATCTGAAGTTTTCCGGCTTTCTGAAGCGAATCAATTAAGAGGATATCTTCCTTGTCCAGACCTGCATCGGTAACAGTGGTCAATCCTTTGGCAAAACAGTTTTGTTGTGCCAGCATCAAGGCGTTTATTTTCTGGTTGTCGGTTGTTTTTGGGATAAAACTTTTCATCCGGTCGGCCGCATTGTCTAGCAAAACGCCGGTAGGCTTACCTTTTTTCAGGATAATTTCACCACCTGCGATGTAGGTGTTTTCATCAATTCCGGCGATGGCCAGTGCGGCTGAATTGGCCAGAACAGCATGACCGTCGATGCGAATGAGAACAACCGGAATCTTTGGGAAGATCACATCAAGTCGGGTATTATCAGGGAACTCTTTAATTTCCCAAAGGTTTTGATCCCAGCCGCGGCCAAGAATCCAGCGACCCGGATATTCCTTGTGAAATTTCTGTAGCGCAGCAAGTAAGTCATCAAAGGAGGCTAATCCAACCAGGCTGGCATATTGGGTAAGTCCGAGTCCGTATCCCATAAAATGACTGTGACCATCGTTAAATCCAGGGTATATGGGTTTTCCACCGGCATCCAGTTTTTGGGTGCTCTCAAAATCTGCCAGTATATCGGCATCCTGGCCAACAGCTACAAATTTTCCTTTGTCCACCGCAAAAGCAGTGCTTTTGGCAAAGGCCGTGTCGAGGGTATAAACTGAAGCATTATAGACGATTAAATCGACCATTTGTTTTTTATGGATGCAGGATGTCATAGTTAAAATGGATATTAACAGAATCAGAAAAGTGTGTTTTTTCATAGTCCCGGTATTTATAGTTCAGGTTTATAATGTTTTGATTCGAAACGCAAGGTATCCGGATTAAAGATCACTCCCTCCTGATCGAAAAGCTGGTTGATATGCCCGTTTTTGATCAAGGTTTTTGGCGTTCCGGCTTCAAAAGTATGATTTTTTCCAACCAACCAGAGTTCATCGGCAAATTGCAACGCCAATTCACTGTCATGGGTGGTCAGGAGTACAGTCTTGGTTTTATCGGCCACAAGGCCCTTTAGCAATTGCATGATGGCCACTTTTCCGGGAGAATCAATAAAGGCGGTGGGTTCGTCCAGACAAATCAATGGCGTATTTTGGGAGATGGCCCTGGCAATCATGGTTTTTTGCTTTTCACCATCGCTCAGTGAATAAAATCTCCGTTTGGATAGGTGTGTAACTCCGGTTGATTTCATCGAAGCTAAGATGATATGCAGATCTTCCAGAGTTAACTTGCCCGTAAGCGAACCGTACGGATACCTTCCGGTTGAAACCACATCCATGGCTGTCAGGTAGCGGTCATCGATCTTATCGGTTAATACTGCCGACATACATCTGGCCACCTGCTTTACTGACATTTGATGAAGTGGCTGGCCTTTCCAGAGTACATCCCCCGAAAGGGGAACAAGGTGTCCGAGAATGGTTTTCATCAGGGTAGATTTGCCGGCACCGTTAGGCCCCAGAATGGCCACGAACTGACCTAAAGCCAACGAAGTTTCTATTTTACGGCTGATAACGACTGGGTTTCTACGGGCAGAATAGCCGGTGTCGAGATCCTTTAACCGGAGCAAAGTTCCCTTGTTTAATGCCTTATCTGCCATAGGACCTTCCTTTTACAATAACCCAAATAACAATGGGGGC
>NZ_JBTSLF010000355.1:0-2503 GCF_054640775.1 Candidatus Aquicultor sp.
CCTGCCAGTGAGGTTTTCCCGCTCAAGTTGACCGCTACAATGGCGTTAACGGTAAAGGCAGCGATGAACCCGGCGGAACTCAAGCCCTGAGACAGGAAAAGTACCGTCGTGATCTTTTTCTTGATCCGGTTGTAATCCTTCATGAAGTTTTGACCTTGGGTTGTTTTTTCTTACCCCGAGTAATAGAGTGTATCAAGATAATCAACTCGAGTGGGCGCGGTCAATTAAAATTTATCCATTAATTAAAGATATTGATTTCGGCACGGGCTGCCCGTACCAACTGGGGAGATAGGAGAGGTATTAGGATGGACGGTGGAAGGGTCATTTACCGCCCATTACTCAATCATAAGGAACCATCCAGTTCTTCAGCCACCTCTTTTTTGCAAGCCCGGCAGCGCTGGGCGCCCCGAAAAAGGGGCTGACCGCAATTTGAGCAATGATAACGTTCACATTCCGTTCTCGCCCATTCAATGCTGCCCTGCTCATCACCCTGTTCGGCCACTTTGGCCCGCCAGATGGGAATGGTTCTTTCCATTACCCTTCGGCCGGTGGCAAAACCGAATTTTTCTATGCTTGGACAGGGCCAGTCCTGACATTGATGGCAAGAATAATATTCTTTTGCTTTCACGCAATTTCTTATTTTGCAAACCCAGCAAGAGGCATAAATCTTTGCAGCCTAATCAGACTGCATGCACCCTAAACAGAAGGTCTCTTCGGGTTTGGTTCCATAGAGGTTGCCCATGATCGTCCTGAATTTTTCATTCCCTTCTCTGGTGGCCAGATAAACCCCGCAGGCACCGCAGTACAGCCCGTATGGGGCCATTAAATCCTTGTTGCTGCCATCCTTCCATATTTAAACCTCCTTTGTCCTATGACGACAGCTATCGCTTCATCCGGAAATGTGCCATTTCTGGATGGAAACTCGCAACCCCCAAGGTTTAACCGAAGGTATTATTTCCTGTGTTTAGCTCAACCGGTCCAATCGGCACCGCAAGACCGGCAACGACGGGCGCCCCTAAATAATTGGGTCCCGCAGTTCTTACAACTGAACCATTTGTTTTCATGTTCGATCCAGGCCTCAGTACCGATATTTCGCCAAATGGGGATAGCCCGTTTTATCTCTGGACGCGCGTTTTCAAAAGGAAACTGCTCAATGATGGTACAAGGCCACTCATTACAATGGTGACATCCTTCAACCCCTTTTTCTTTAGTACAATTTTTAATCGGGCAAGATGAACAATAGACAAAGGTGTTATCGGAAAGGCATCCGTCGCACTTGATTTCCTCTTGGGTGACGCCGTATCCCTTGGCTATTGCCGCCATAAATCCCGGATTACCGGAAAGATAGGCCGTTCGGATTCCGCAGACACCGCAGTATAGCCCACAAGGGCTGAGTAGATTTTTATCGATCATAATAAACCTCCTTTATTTATTTTTTCATATTTGAACGAACATTAGAAATGATTACAATGAATTTTTCCTGGATCCCGGCTTTCGCCGGGGTGATTATCCTTGTTTTTAGCCGTTTCTCATGGATAAAGGAATTAACAGGGTACCCCTGGTTTTGGAGGTTTGTTCCATCAATTCGCGCCCACTGGCCGGAGGGATAGTTTGTTGTTCTTCAGGTTTAAGAGTTAGAGCTATGGCTTCGGTTGGGCAAGCGGTCACGCATAGACCACAGCCGATACATCGGTCTTTTTCAATGACTGCTGCCTGATCGTCGTTGATGCTTATGGCCGCCATCTGGCAGCGCGTCAGGCATGTTTCGCAGGCTGTACACAAATCGGGGTCCACCGTGGCGTAGTAGTTATTAAAGATCATCAGTGCCGGCTTGGGCGTCTTGTTAAGCGTTCGCAATACACCGCAGCAATCACCGCAACAGTTGCACATACCACCGGTATTGATCATATTGGCCGGTTGGTTCACCAGTCCCGCCTTCTCGCTGACATCCAAAACTTCTAAGGCTTCCTCTTGACTGATATAGCGGCCCAATTTATTTTCCACATAGTAATCCGCATGCGATCCGAACATCAGGCATACTTCCTTGGGTTTGCCGCAGCCTTTGCCGATCATTTCTTGCTGGACGCGGCAGATACAATCGGCCAAGGCGATTTTCTCTTTGGTCTTGATGAGTTCGCGGGCCTGAACATAGGGAGCAACCGGCCAGGTGGCCTGGATGGATTGCTGTACAGGAATAGTCCTCAAAGGAAAAATATTCTTCCCCGGGGCAAAATCCATGAAGCCTTCCTGGAAATAGGCTTCTACCATTTCGGCTAAATCACGGTCCATGTTCTTGAGTTGAAACTCGTACGACCCGATTACGAAAGCTACGGCTGCGTACCTGACCTCTCCGTCTTTACGCTGGCGAAAAAACAGCCCCTTCCGGGCCATGTCGGCCAGCATGAGGGAAACCGCTTCCGTATTGCGACCGGACCGCGCGGCGACCGACTCGGGTGTCTCCAACATCATGGTCATATCGAGATACATGCCGGCTTCTTCTTCG